>CABMIA010000015.1 GCA_902386085.1 uncultured archaeon | reverse complement strand
TCTTCCAACAACAACACGCTTAGCGGCAACAATGCAGACTCGAACGAATACTATCACGACGGCATCTCCCTGTCTTCTTCCAACAACAACATATTGAACAGCAACAATGCCTCGGGCCAGGGGCACGGCATCTCCCTGTTTTCTTCCAACAACAACACGCTTAGCGGTAATAATGCAAACTGGAACAGCGCCAGTGGCATATTTATTTGGGGTTCCATCTACAACACGCTGAGAGGCAACAACGCAAATTCGAACCAATATGAAGGCATCTTTCTGCGCTCTTCCAACAACAACACGCTGAGCGACAACAATCTCTCGAACAACTACTACCACGAAAACATCGGACTGCTCTATTCCAACAACAACACGCTTAGCGGCAACTATGTCTCGAACAGCGCCAACGGCATTTATCTGGACTCTTCCAACAACAACACGCTTAGCGGCAACAATGCTTCAAATAACTTCGAGGTGGGCATCCATCTGGCTTCTTCCAACAACAACATCATCTACAACAACTACTTTAGCAACACCAACAATGCCGTTGACGATGGAAACAACATTTGGAACCTCACAGAAACTGCTGGAATGAACATCATCGGAGGCTCTTGGATTGGAGGGAACTATTGGTCTGATTATGCTGGCGAGGACATTAGCGGAGATGGATTAGGAGATACACTACTTCCATATAATAACTCTGGATATATCATTACTGGAGGGGACTATTTACCATTGACTATACCATTGATTAGGCCAAAACCAATCGGTGTAGATATCAACATCACAGGAATCCCAATAGTTGGTAAATCAACCAAAGGCATTCTGGCAGCAGATTACAGGAATTTTTTGGCGGGAGACCCGTACGATATAACAATCACAAGAATCTCCGACAACTCAAAGGTCTTTGCAGATAGCGGCACATTGACAGGCGGACTCAAACAGGTCATTCCGA
Organism: uncultured archaeon; assembly: GCA_902386085.1. Classification (GTDB taxonomy): domain Archaea; phylum Halobacteriota; class Methanosarcinia; order Methanosarcinales; family Methanoperedenaceae; genus Methanoperedens. The sequence goes on along the minus strand of CABMIA010000015.1, from coordinate 11,385 downwards.
TAGACTGGACACCACAGGATAAAAGTGATTATCTGATAGTAGCAGAAGGAGGCATAGTAGTCGCATCGAACGAAATAAAAGTCTATGACTTTGAAGTAATTGCCCCGGTACCAGAGCTTTCCACAATAGTGCTCATGTCAACCGGTTTCCTGGGGCTTCTTGGACTTATCAGGTTGAGCAGGAGAAACTAATAACTACTTTAGCCTATATCCACGTGGAAAATAATGATTTCATTGGTCAATTAAAGCCAGGATTCAAGCTCAATGCCTCTGACAGCACGGGCTTACCTGGCTGGAATATCAGGAAATCCTCATCCCGGGACAGAACCATGAATCCAATTTAGCGACCCAGGATTGAGGCATCGGAGGTAATAATAGAAATTTGCAGGTGGATTTTAACCCATTTTCACTTTTTCGTTAATCAAGATGCTTCAGTTGACATATTGATGGCTACTTCTGCGATATCTCCACTGTAACTCGCTATTCTTCCAAGGCTATCAAGCATCGCCTTCATTAAAATAGCAGATTGGATATCTTCTATCTTGAACAACTCTTTTGAAATATGGGAATGAGATTTTTCAATCTTTTTCAGTTCTTGAAATACCATCTCTGCCATTTCATTATTTCTTCCAAATAAAGCCTGAACCGATTTTTCGAAAGTATCAGCAACATTACGGGTGAGATTTATAAATTCGTCCAATTGCGATTCTTTTTGAACCTCAAATAACTGGATGTAATTCTTTGATATGTTCTCGATATGGTCAGCAATTCTTTCAAGGACTTTTACCACTATTCTGTACCCAAGGCAATCCCTTTGGGATAATATTCCAAGTTTTTCAGCAATCTGCTGGTATTCCACAGCGCTCTTAAGCTGCCTCACAACCAAAAAATAGAGCCTGTCGATTTCCTTCTCTCTCATTATTATATCTTTTGCCAGCCCGATATCCATGTTTTTTAAAGCTTTACCAAGATCAAGAAGCATCGACCTGTTTATAGAGAACATTCTCTGGAGTATCTGCATTGTACTCATACGTCTGTAATCCAGCATTATCTCGAGCGTCATGGATTCGTTGGTATCTTCGACTATTTCCACGCCTATCAAATAGTCCAGGATGTTCCGAATACTATCCCTGTAAATAAGATGATCCTTCCTGTCCAGTTTTATCTTGATTGTATCGTAGCCAACCAGATAAAATGCTATAAGAATACGTTCAAGAGCATCGCTTGACATTATTTGCGAGATTTTGATCTCCTTTGTTCTTGACTCAGTTTCAATAACGCTGGTCCCAATCTGCAATGAACTGCCATGTTCTGTAACAACCAGGGAGTCCCCCGGCTTCAGATTAGTTTTCTTGACCCATTTTTTGGGCAGTGAGATTACATATGTAGAGCCTCCACTTACGTAAACTTTCCTTGCTTCCATATTATCTTTACTCTACTGATAGTTTATAATATATATAGATTATTAGAATAAAATATATACATTTTATAATATCAGAGAACGGATTTTAGTAGGAAAGAGTTTAACCGGAGCTATACTTTTTCCCTGTGCCGCGATGCTATAAGATAAAAATTTTATGTTGAAAAATTAAAGGGTCATGTAACTAATCTCTCTGGGAACGTCATGTTCATGGTCACAGGGGAGACAATGGATTTTGAAATAGTTGCTCACCAAGTACTATTCAAGCAGATTTTTCCCTTTGGTAAAGCCTACCGCAGAAGAAGCCCCGGCGATTAATATTATTATTAACATGGATAAATATATCGTAGTTACACGTTCTATATTTTTCAGGATTAAAACATACAGGAGGTCTGAAGTCCAGATCCCGATAATAATTCCCATGAATCCGAAGACTATGGCATATACCAGTTTTTTGGGTATTTCTGATAGGTTCGTCATTCGGTTTGATTAAGGCGTTTCTGGATATTAAATATATCTGGTCATTAAAAAGAACAAGGTTCCATACTACAAAAACTGGTAACCGCAAGGCTGGTGTATCTGCTCGTCTTTCGTCCTTGGATATTTCCTGCACATAGGGGGCCTGACTTTATGAATTAAGCATACGGTTTTATGAGAGCCGTGGTTTTCAAATCTCAGGAAAGGGCATTTATATAAAAACATGCAGCAGTTGCCGCAATTCTTACATTCTCCAACCCTTTTCTCATCGACCTCGAGTACCAGACTTGTCGCGGCCCTCTTCAGTTTCTCGGACAAGTGATTCATTTATAGTTAAATTTACTTAAACCAATATAAATATTATGATTTTGATTGTGTTATTCCTTCATAAACCTTATCACGCCGTAACAATATTCATGAGATGCATGGTGCACATTGGCGACCTGGAACTTAACAAATCAGTGGTAGCGTCTATAGGGAAAAATCCTGTTGATACTGCGGCCAAGGCAAAAAAGCTGGGCGCAGATCTCCTGGAACTCAGGATCGACCTGCTGGATAGAGACGCACATCAGTCACTTAAGGATATAAAGAGGCTCGGCCTTCCAGTGATCATTACTAACCGGATGCAGCAGGAAGGAGGAGCATGGCTTCGCGGCGAAGATGAGAGAATTCGGACACTGGTTTCTTTATTGCCTCTTGCCGACGCTGTGGATATCGAGTTATGCGCTGAAAAAAGGGATACCGTTGTCCAGAAAGCAAAACGCAGCGGGAAGACTGTTATAATCTCTACTCATGATTTCCAGGGAACGCCGGATCAGGATATCCTGATGGAAATATTTCGCGAATCCTTTGAAGCGGGTGCGGATATCGCCAAACTTGCCGTAATGCCGGCATCGTTTGAGGACGTGATCCGCCTTCTTAAAGTAACGTTGCATGCACCAGGGGCAGTCTGCACTATAGCTATGGGCGAAACAGGCAGGCATTCACGCATCATTGCCCCGATCTACGGCTCTGTCATGACCTACGGGTATGTGGAAGATATTACGGCGCCCGGGCAGTTGAGGGTGGATGAGCTGAAAACCGTATTAAAAATACTCTGAATCTGACTTATCGTCATATAAGGCGTATCAGGTTTTCGCGGCCTTTCTTTATTTTTTGGATAATATTTTTATTATAAAGCCCATTCAATGCCGAACTCACTGTTGATTTGGGCAAATTGAGCTTTCTTCCTATCTCGGACTGGTAAAGTGCATTCCCGTTTTCTTTTAAAAGTTTTATGATCCTTTCTTCCAGATCGATTATTTCGGTTTCAGAAATGCTTTCTTTAATCTCTTCAGTATTTTCTTTTTCTTTCCGGGTTTTACGGAGGTAGATAAATGCGCCAAGTACGGCAAAAATCACAAAAGCTGCAACAAGCGACTGCATCCAGGGCATTCCTGTTTTAACCAGAACGAGCCTCGGTTCACCGGCCCCGAAAGAACGAAGACCGTACCATATCAGCCCTTCGCGGATCTGGTCGGGTTGCGGGGTAACCTGTTCAACCATGTAGGTCTGAGGATATTGTATTATCAGGGTATCGTCTTTCGAGAGATACAACCCTCCGATAAATACATCCCCTATGTTCATATTCGAATTTATCTTTGCAAAATTTGTCCACTGGAATGAATAATGCACGACGCCATACGCACCTGAGGGTGTAGACTGGACAGCAGCATCTGCTGTAAAATCCCTGGCAATCATGCCTCTGGATGTTGCTGCAGCGGCCTCTGAAACTGATTTCTGCATCAGGGCCTTGAAATCGTCAAGATTTGCTGACTGCAATTGCCGGGTATAATTATTAAATGAATTAAAATCCTCTTTTGTTGAGAGAAGGGTTCTGTATTCTACATTCCATGTAGCTGTCCCATCTTCTTTTACATCTATCGTGTAGGTTATTTTGTATCCGTTTTCAGGCGCAGCGCTAACGATTGAGATGCATAATATAAAACATATAATAAGACCCTGCATCTTCAGCGCCATTGTATTTTTTCCAGGTTCAATAATTTGTATCTTAGTATAAATATCTATATAAGCAACACTTCATAATTAAAAAAATAAAGATAGGTGAACCTTCACCTATCTTTACCTTTGTCTTTCCATTCCTCAATCTTCTTCGTTTGTTTGTCTTTTGTCCTGTTATTCTCCTGGACGTGTTTTTCTTCGTTTTTATCGTCCTGCCGGACTTCTTTTACTTCTTTTCTCGCATCACCATTAATTTTTATTTCGAAGGCTTTCAGCAGATCATTTATTGTTAGGGAAGAAAGCTTCTGGTTGATTCCTTGGATTATCCCGTCCCGGTCTGTTGCATTCAGAGAGAACTTATACTTGATTTCTATCCTGGAAATATTGCCTTCAACTTCGGCTTTAGCTTCAAGTTTTTCTTCGCCTGGCGGAGCAGGGGTTGTTACTGTATTTTCCCCTTCTAGCTTCAATGAATTGTTGATGGTCTCCCTGCCCACATTGAGTTTACCCAGGATTTCCTGCGCGATCGCATCCTTTTCTGTGCTATTGGATATGAATTCTGCATCAACTTCAACCTTCGTTGCATTACCGAACACTTCTGCATTTACTTCCACACGCTCTTTCACGCGCCCGGCTTCCTTTATTCGCTCTTCATCCTTTTGCTCTAACCTTTGTTTGAACCTTTCTTCGAGTTTCAGGCTGTTATTGTAAGCCCGGGCAAGTCCTGTGTTATTCGGATGGGATTCGCGGAGGCGCTCCAGAATATTCTGATGCTTTTTAATCATTTTCTCTGCATTGGGGAGCCCCGAATCATTCACAGAAAACCTGGAAACTGAAACCTCAGCCTCATCGGCTTTTTCCCTGTAGCGCTCAAATGCCTTCTCGGCAGCTCCATTATTATTCCTGTTCAATTCGGCCTTTGCCTCTGCTATTCTCAGTCTTGCGTGCGCTATCTGTTTTCCGAGTTTTTCACTCTCGTTGAACGTGAAACTTTCATCAAGGTTTTCAAATGCAAGTTTTAACCCGTATAATGCATTGTCAGGGCCAATCGAACCTTCATAAGGCTCGATATCGTCAGCAAGGTCATCCCCGTTTACAGTATTGTTATTATGCTGGATTGCACTATCCAGAAAAGTATTGTTTGGCTGTTCGCTGGGGGAATTCGGGCCTGCATTAGTCGTAAAGGCCAATCCCAGCAGGATTATAACAGCTATTATTATTGCTTTTAGTTTCATGGTCTCACCTCGTATTTTGCCATGATTCCAGGCAGCACCTTTCCGGATATAAGCATGCTTACTGTCTCAATAGTAGTGAAAAGTATTGTTAAATCCTGAAAAGTCCGAAATCGTCCATTATGGTTCGGTTTCATTTAAGAAGCTTTATCAATGGAGATAATGAGTAAAAGAAAACATGAAAAACATAGGTGTAGCAGTAACAGACCTTGATGACTGGACAGGCGTTGCTCTTTGTAATGCAGTAAGGCATTACGGGATGCAGCCTGTTAAATTCAGTTTCAGCAATGCGACCTCTGATATCGCTTCAGGTGGGCTGCATGCAGGAAAAACCGATCTGACAAAGCTTGATGCGGTCATCGTAAGGGACCTTGGCCCAGCAAGTCAGAATGACCTCTCATTCAGATTCGATATAATCTGCCAGCTCAATGAACTCGGAATAACAGTCGTCAATCCTCCGGATTCCATAGCGCGGGCGGCGAATAAATATATTTCAAGTTATTTGTTCCGGAGGAACGGTATAAGCACACCGAAAACCGTGGTGACTATCAACTTAAATGATGCTCTGGAGGCTCTGGCTTCTTTCAGGCGCGCCGTGGTTAAACCTGTGTTCGGGTTTAAAGGGATCGGAGTGGAGTGCGTCAGGAACGATGATAAATGAACAAGGAAACTCAAAGAACTGCTGGAAAAAAATGGCATGGTGTATATCCAGGAATTCATTCCCAATCCCGGGAGGGACATAAGGGTTTTTGTCGTGAATGATAAGGTTGTAGGGTCGATATACAGGATCGCTCCTGAAGGAAGCTGGATAAATAACCTGAGCCAGGGAGGTAGCGCCAAACCCTGCGTATTGACATGTGAACAGGAAAAATTAGGATTGAAAGCTGCGTATATCATAGGAACTGTATATGCAGGCGTGGACATCATCGAGGGGGACAGGGATTATGTTATTGAGATTAACGGGACGCCTTCTGGTAAAGGGATATTCGAGGCGTGTGGTGTGGATGTTACGATGAGGATTACGGAATACCTGGCCGAATTGCTCGGGAAAGACCCTAACCTAAATTAACTCATATTGCATATAACCCATCACATGAAACAGGAAATGTCAAGTGTGGATGTTGCAGCGCTCGTAAAGGAACTCCGTCCCCGTCTCCTCGATGCCAAGATCACAAAAATATACCAGCATTCGCCAGATGAGATCAGGATAGGACTCCATATTTTCAAGGAAGGAAGGACAAATCTCATTATAGAGGCCGGAAGGCGGCTTCACCTGACCGGCCATCCTGAGATCGCCCAGAAATTGCCGCAATCCTTCCCCATGCTGCTGCGAAAATATTTGAGCGGGGGCAGGATAACCGAAATCTCACAGTACGATTTTGACCGGATAATCGAGATACATACCCGGCGCGGTGAGGATAATGCCATCCTTCTTATCGAATTATTCTCAAAAGGCAACATCATTTTGCTGGATGCAGATAAAAAAATAATCCTTCCCTTGAAATCCATCAGCTTCAGGGACAGGAAGGTGGTGCGGGGTGAGATTTACGAGCTTCCGCAAGCTCAGCTTTCTCCTGTTACTGCCAGCCTGGATGATCTAAAAGAGATCTTTTCACATTCAGATTCGGATGTTGTCAGGACGCTTGCCACTCGCATGAATATCGGGGGGCAGTATGCCGAGGAGATCTGTATGCGGGCAGGGGTTGAGAAAAACATACCTGCAAAGCAACTAAGCGATGATTTGCCTGTGCTGAATGCCATAAAAGAAGTTTTTACGCCGCTAAATACTGATCTTAAGCCTCATATCGTACTGAAAGAAGGGAAAGCCATAGATGTCCTTCCTCTTCCGTTATCCCAATACGAAAAGCATGAAAAGAAATATTTCGGCACTTTTAATGAGGCGCTGGATGAGTATTTCAGTGCAGGGGTTGATAAAAAAGGCGAGAAGGCAAAGGAGGCCGGAACAGAGAAAAAGAGTGAAAAACCGGGATTGTATGAGTACCGCATGCAAAAACAGATGCTTGCGCTTCAAAAGTTCAGGGATGAGGAAAAGAAACTGGTACATAAGGGTGAACTTATTTATGCACACTACCAGTTGTGCGAAGGGATATTGAAAGCCGTTAAAAGCGCAAGGGATAAAGGATATTCATGGGATGAGATCAAGAACACCTTAAAAAATTCCGATATTCCCGAAGCAAAAGCAATAAAATCAATTAATCCTGCCAGAGTGGCTCTCATGCTGGATCTTGACGGCGAGGAAGCAGAGGTTGATATCAGGCTTTCCGTGCACCAGAATTCCCAGGTCTATTATGATAAGGCAAAAAAATTATCGGCGAAGATAAAAGGAGCGCTTACTGCAATCGAGGAAACAAAGAAATTGTCTGAAAAAGGAGAGGCGCCCAAAATCCGGAAAAAGCCTGAAAAACCAAGGCAGAAATGGTATGAACAGTTCAGGTGGTTCATCTCTTCAGACGGGTTTCTCGTTATCGGAGGACGGGATGCGCAAAACAATGAGGATATTGTGAAAAAACATCTTGAAAAACGCGACATATTTTTCCATGCGCATGTATCAGGTTCACCTGCGGTCGTAATAAAAACAGAAGGCAAGGAGGTTCCGGAAACCACGCTCCTCGAAGCCGCGCAGTTCACGGTCTCGTATACGGGCATATGGAAATCGTGTCAGCAAAGCTGGGAATGCTACTGGGTGCTTCCTGAACAAGTCTCAAAAACACCGGAATCAGGGGAATATGTGGCAAAAGGTGCTTTTGTGATACGGGGGAAGCGCAATTATTTTAAGGATGTCATGCTTGGCGCTGCGCTCGGTCTAGAATTTAACGAGGAGAAAATGCTTTCGGGAGGACCTCTGAGCGCTGTCAAAAAGAGGGCGAAGTTCGTAATCGAGATCGAGCAGGGAGAGTTCAACCAGAACGATTTGTCCAAGAAGATATACCGCATGCTGAACGAGAAGTTTGAGGATAAGAAACTTATAAAGATGATCGCCTCCCCTGATAAGATTGCTATGTTTTTGCCGCCCGGAGGCTCTAAGGTGAAAGAATAAGAGACAAATCAGGATTTATACAAGTCGTAATAAATAAATACTATACACCATATATAGAATACTATTGGGATTATACTATGGGGATTAGAATATGAAACATTGCACAAAATGTGACAAGTCCTTTCCGGATGAGACAAACTTCTGCCCTAATTGTGGAAGGAAACTTGAAACCAAGCCCGGTGAAAGGGGAAAAACTGTTCCATGGATCATACTTGCTATATTATTACTGGCAGGAGCAATCCTTCTTCCAACCAGAGTTGTTAACTATCAGGTGGAAATTCCTTACAATGGAACTGAGCAGTATACCGTCCTGGTTCCCTATGTAGATGCGCAAAAATCTGTTGTTGAGATTCCATATGAAACCACAGAACAGTATGTTGACAGGATACCCACGGGAATGAAGGAGCCTATAAAATATGCTGCTGCGCAGGTAAAATGTACTTCATCGAATTCCTCATCGACCGGGGAATCTACAGTGACCTTTACAAATGTGGACTCAGAATCTGGAGAATTTACAATCCAGGTAGGATACATAGATGCATCCGGGAATATCGTTGTGAATACGTATTTACAGACTTTGCTCCCGTCTATTCCTGTCAATTTCACATACACCCCCACCCCGGAACTATTCCAGTCATGCTATTATGGTGTTACTAATATCCCGCTGAAGCCGGTGTACACTGAGGTGGTCAAGGAAAGAAATGTTACGAAATTCAGGGAAGAAATCACATACCAGAACGTGACAAAGTTCAGGAATGAAACAAGAGTAAGAGAGATAACACAGACCAGAATTGAAACACGACAGAAAGAGGTCAACTGGTTATTCGGATTTGACGCGATAGTAAAATTCAGGAACCTGAAATAATCGATTAACCGCCCTCCTGATGGTAACTCAGTAGGGTATTTTTATTATTAGATTATTTAATTTCAGGTTCCGTTTCCACGTCGTATTCATCAAATATCTCCCCGACCAGTTCTTCCAGGATATCCTCAATGGACACCAATCCTATGACCTTCATATTGTTATCCACAACTACTGAAATATTCATTTTCTTTTGCTGAAGTTCCTTGAGTACCGATGCTATCTCCTTCCCGGCTTTTACAATAAGCAGCGGACGCAGTATCTGGAACACCTTGATCCTGTTCAGGTCATAATCCTTGAATTTCAGGAGGTCTTTGGCATAAATCATTCCGGTGATATTATCAAAATTCTTTTGATAGACAGGCAGCCTCGAATGGCCCGACCTGTTGATAAGATCAAGCGCAGCTTCAAGTGTCTCGGACTCCTCAATGCAGACCATTCTCTCCCTCGGGGTCATCACTCCATGCGCTTTTTCATCTGTGAACTCAAAGACATTGCTTATAATTTCCCTCTCGTGTTTTGCAATAGTCCCTTCCTTTTCCCCGACCTTAAGCATCATGTTAATCAGTTCCTCTGTAACGAAGGGATGTTTTACGCGTTCTTTCCCTCCCAAAAGAGCGATCATGGAATTCACGATTGTAGTTATGAACCAGACGATGGGTCGTAAAACCTTGATTACGATTATGATCGGATCTGCGATGCGCATTGCTATGAATTCAGCGTTCCTTGATGCAAGTGTTTTTGGAAAGACCTCGCCAAAAACAAGGATGAACAGCGTCATTACTCCGGTCGCTATAGCTATCCCCGACTCCCCAAAAGTCCGGAGCGCCGCGTCGGTAGCAAGCACTGAAGCGCTTATGTTGACGATATTATTGCCTATGAGGATGGCGGCAAGGAACTGCTCCGGATTTTCAAGTAACCTGACTACTGTTCTTGCGTTTTTATTCCCTGTTTCTGCCTGATGCCTTATTCGGATCTTACCTACCGAAAGAAGTGCTGTCTCAGACAGGGAGAAAAAAGCAGAAAATACGATAAACACGGATATAGTTATTATTTCAAATGTTACCCAGGAGTCCATTAGAGTTTTGACCTCTTCTTATAACAGCATGAGGGCTTAAAAATCTAACTGCAAGCGTAAATATAAAAGTAAATGTAAACATGATTGATTCATGATAGTTCTCGCGGAATTCGAATTCGATCTTGGCAGCACAGCCAGGACAATCTATGAATCGCTTATCCCGGAACTCGGGGAAGAATACCGGCGCACAAAGACAACACTTGGATTAAAGGATGGAGTACTTGTTTTGAATGTGGAGGCAAACGACATCGTATCAATACGCGCTGCCCTCAACGGCTGGCTTCGCCTCATTAAGATCTCCTGCGAAATGAGTTCGCTTGGAATACACAAGTTATAAATCAAGGATTGGCAATACTACAACCAGATTTTAGGAGAATAACAATGAGCCAGGAATTACCCCCACAGATTAAAAACCAGCTTGCCCAGATGCAACAGATCCAGCAGCAGGCGCAGGCTATAGCGGTTCAGAAAAACCAGGTTGAGATCGCGGTGAAAGAGACCGAACTCGCCCTTGAAGAGCTTGAAAAACTCGATGCAGATGCAATAGTTTACAGGGCGATCGGTGAACTCCTGATAAAAACGGAGCCGGATAAGACAAAAGAATATCTCAAAGAAAAAAAAGATACACTTGATCTCAGGTTGCAGACCCTCGCGCGCCAGGAAGAGCGCGCCCAGAAACGCTTCCAGCAGCTACAGGAGCAGCTCAAACAGGCTATCGGCACCCCGGTCGCCCAGTGATCATGGAGATAGACGAGTCCGAGTTCTATAATCAACTGCTGGATTATCACAATATCCTTTACCTCTGCCACAGGAATGCAGACCCCGATGCCTTGGGAAGCGCTTTTGCGCTGAAAGAGGCCATAGGCGGCACGATTGGCGTCATGGATGGATGCGACAGGGTTGCATCAATGATAGCCAGACAACTGGAAATTGAATACGTGACTGACCCGAAAGACGATTACGACATTGTGGTAGTTGTAGATACTTCAACCCTTGCCCAGTTAAACAGCTTCCCGTTGAAGAACTATGCAGTCATCGATCATCATGCCACAACATCATTGAACGAGAATGCAGCTTTTTACCTTCATCGGAACAAGAGTTCGACCGCCGAAATAGTTCTCGGTGTCCTCAACTCGATGGGCGCACCCATAATGCGGCGCGCTGCGTTTGCATTGATTTCCGCCGTAATCACGGATACCGGGAATTTTAAGCATGCTTCGGCAGACTCTTTCAAGGCTGTGGCAGAGTTGATAGAGCT
>CABMIA010000014.1 GCA_902386085.1 uncultured archaeon | reverse complement strand
CCGTATCCGGATTCGGGTAAAATACGAACCTGCTCAGGCGCCCCGGAAAAAAACTCAGGTGTGTGCGATTCATGATAGAGGTATCACTGCCCCCTTCGTTATAAACCGCGCTGATGTTTACTGTTTCTATGAAAAGCGTAGGTCCCACGAGCGTTGTTGCTGCCCCGCTTTCGTTGAGAAGAACATACGTTTGGCTTGAGCCGATAAAGTGTACCTTTTTTGTCAATGACAATCCCTCAGGCAGCACAGGGTTCCGGAATTGGTCAACGACCTGGGCTGTCAGGCTGTAAGCATCCCTGTTATTTGCATAGACAAAATCCGGACTGTGGCTGAGGAAAATGTCTGAAGGAACATCTGCTTCCCCGGAAACTGTGTAAGTTTTATTGAAGTTTCCTGAAGATATGTATATGGCGTTATCGCCCGCCCGCTTATCTGTTCTAAAAACGGTTGAGGTTGTCCCGTCAAGACGTGTTGCTGTAATATCGGGGGTGAATTCCAGTGAATTATACTCAACCGGGCTGTTAAATTTTGTGGAAGGCGGCGGGGACGCATTGAAGGAAAACACAGTTCCGTTTACCGGATTTTTATAAACATCATAGGATTCAACAGTTATGTTGACCGTATGATTCACAATGCGGTTGCAGGTGAGATCATCGCAATATACGTCAAAATCATAAACTTCCCCTGGCAGGAAACTTATGTTAGTAAAGTTGACCACGCTGTTTGAACTTACTTTGATATTTATGGACCCGGCAAGGGTTGAATTGAAAACCAGTAGAATGTCAGTTGAGACCGCTGCCTGATCGGTCATATTAAAACCGGTCCGATTAACCTGGAACTCCGTAAGACCTGGTGGCGCCCGCGTCAGGTTCACAGTGTAATTAATTATACCAAGAACATCTGATATTGAAATGTTAATATCTACGTCTGCGGTTGAATTGATGTTATTATACCGGTCATACATTGTCAGGTTAACAATTGTGGTGTTGCCTGCCACAAGCGGGTTTTGGGTAACATTAACTGATATTAATGCTGGCTTCCCGGAAAGGAATGTCACATTCGTTGTATTATAGGCATCTTGGGCACTTGCATTCACAGTAGCAATGCCTGAGGCGGTTGAATTTATGCTTATCACAGCCAGGCCCATGGAATTAGTATATGCCGACGCCGTGCTGAGTATGCCGAGATTTGTAGTGAAGTTGATAAGTGTATTGTTCATGGGAGTAAAATTTTGCAAAACCAGTACGGTTATGTTGGCACTTTCATTTACTGTTGCCTGGGATGGATAAGACGCGATTTGTACATCTGCGCCTGCAGCCAGTCCTGTGAGCATCATTGCTAAAGTGAGCGTGAAAATTAGTTTGATTAAGCTCATTAGTATACCCTTCTTTCAAATAGTTACTATTTTATAGGTAAACATGAGCTGGTAAATACTTTTTCATTTAGATAATAATGATTATCATAGAAATTACAGAAGTTCTTCAGACCTTTACAGATTCACGTTACTCAGGTAATATCTACATCTACCAGGTGTCGTCCAACGACCAGCATGGTGTTGTTCTGCCATGCTGCAAGATATGAGCCTGTGGAATCTGCTGTGGTAAAACCTATGCTTTCAAGGTAGCTTTTCCATTCCGGAGCATAAGTGCTGTTGATTCGAAGTGTTACGTTCACCGGGCCTGAGGTCTTATTAATGATGGTTTCGTTGTATTTCATGTTGAGTGTGACGATACCATTGCCGCTTATTACTGAATCTCCCTGTACCTGGACAACACCTATGGTGGTTATATTGGTCCCGTTCATAGTGCTTGTGTAAAAGCGTGGGCTTGAGACCTTTATACTTCCTTCGGTGTATCGTTTCCATATGCCGCCATCTTCATATGTAAGAGACTTTTCATTTTTCTGGTATTCGATCTCTCCTGTAACCAGGTACAGGGATTCGTCTCCATACTCAATTGTGAGGTTTGAATTCTCTGTAGCCAGGAGGGCAGCGTCTTGGAGTTGAATCTGCAGGCTTTTTAACGGAACCTGATCGAACGCCACCATTTTCATGTCACTCTGGAGCAGTATGAAACTCTGCTCTGTACTTTCAAAAATACTTTCATCCATACTTGAACGGAGCATAGGGTAGCCGGCAACATATATCATGCTCATGGAAAGTATTACTATTGCAAAGATATAGATGAATCCCATGGTTTCAATCACGGCAGATTCTTTCCTGTTATCTTCTTGATTCATAACTTATCCTGTGGGTAGACGTGCTGCTATATGCGGTGCCGTTTATAGGCATTGAACTTGCAATACCGTTTATTGTAACACTGACACTTTTCTCAGATGATGTGGAATTGATATCTATAATCTCGTCCGTACTTGCCAGATCGGCGTTAATTGTGTATGTTTCCCTTCCGATCTCCGCAGGTACTTTATATTCTGTTTCAATGTATCCGTTCTCGGGGGCTACGAGATACATGTCCGTAACTGTGGAGCTTATCATATTTCCTATTCCCCTGTACTGTTCCTTCACCACAATATTGCTTGGACCTTTTATCAACAGGTCATTCGCATTTATAAGTATTATTACGGAGAAAACTATGAATATTCCCGAAAAAAGGATGTAAGCCAGAGTCATAGACACGGCATCCTCGCTGCTGGTAAACAGTTTCATTGTTTCACCTCTATTATTTCGGGTTCTGAAGCATAACGTGTGGTGCCGTCATTGTAGCTTATGTTCAACCATATTATGTCGATATCATGAGTGGAATTGAATGCCGATTTTACTAAAGTGATGTTTAATGTCTCACCGTGAACTGCGTAAATCATGCTCGTTTGTGCATTGTAACTGCCAAGAAGCGCCGTGAAGTTGGATAGTACGGTCTCATTGCTTGCATTGTTAAGCTCCCATGCAAGTTGCGCAGCACCTTTTGCGCTTTCCTGCGTCTGCGTTGTGATTTCCCTTATCTGTTCTTTTGGGAATTCAAGGGCTGCGTAGGATGAGTAGTAGTCTGTTACAGCGGCCTGGTTTATGAGAACTGCAACCAGAACCAGCGACAGGGATATTGCCAGCCCTGAAAGCGCTATCCACTGGCCGCCGGTGTCATCAATTACACTCGCCATGCTACAAGCCTCACCTCTACAACTTTTAAATCACTTGATGATACGTTCCATGCGCCGCCAGCTTGCATTACTGTAGAGTTGTAAAGCGTTACAAGGCGGGTGGTAACCACGGAATTCCCAACAGGTGCGCCGTGGATTATAGCGTGCTTTACCGTAAGCGTACCGTTTTCGGCATATGCAAAATCAATATTGTACATAACGCCATTCAGCTGCCTGTCCATTTCAGTGTCGAGCGCATGGAGACTGTTGCTTTGCGGAGTTGCTTCTGTCATATTCCAGCCTGCCACAAGTTCTGTCAGGTTGAACTGTATGGCAGTTCCAGGTGCCTTATCAAGCATCCCCAGGGTATCATCCGCAAGCTGTTTAAGCTGTACGTCCATGGCAATCTCGCTTTGGGGGGTGATGATAACAGAACTCCTGGTTATGAGTGTAACTGTCAAGACCATCAGACCTGCGGCAAAAAATCCTTCAATGGTGTGGATCTGGGCTTGTTCGTTCATTTCCACACCTTCAGAACGAGAGACGCAGGTTCATAGAGGGGTTCTACCCTGGCTGCATATTCAATATACGGAGGCCCTGTCCGTGTAAAGTCCATTTGAGTGAATTTGAGTTCTAACTGATAAGTTGTTTTTAATGGGAACAGTGTGTGGTTAAATATTAACCTGAGTGTGTCCGTATTGTTCAATGGATCAGAATATATAAAAAAATCAGTGACATTTGTCCTCTTGTATGCAATGTAATCTGAGTCCGTGGTAAGGTCGCTGCCATCCAATTTTGCATTATTGAAACTTGCAGCACCTGGAACTGTTACATTAAAATCTATTATCTGTATTACCACATCCTCACTCTGGGGTCCGCTGATGTTAAAAAGCGCTTTGTCTTCTGCTAATGGTGGTTCATTGGTTAATTCGTCAAATCCAAAGCTTGATATGTTGCCTGTTTCCACCAGTACCTGTCTTGTTATTTTGGTTATGCCCTGTGATATGGGCGGTTCCTCTCCAAAAGATACAACGGAACCGTTCATTACTATGATATTGCCGCTTTGTTCAAGGAGCGAGATGTTGTAGCCGTAATCTACCTGGGTACCGCTGATCCTGTCGTATAAGCCAAGTTTTTTTGTGAGAATGCTTTCATTCAATTTCAGGGCCTGTTGTATTTTTGTCTTATCCAGCATTTTTGGCGTCCGTGTCTGCCTTGTGCCGGGAGTTTTGTCCATGGCCAGGCCTATCCTGCTTATATTTTCCGTGTGCATCTCCCAGTCCGTGCCGTTTTGGGTATTATTTTCCCACCACCCCGGATCTTCTGCGAGTATGTTGGCTGTCCGGTAGGCAACCGAGTTCAGGCTTCCTTCTCCGGATACCGATATAAATAGACCCGGTATGAACTGGATTACGAACCCGAAGGTGAGAAGGAACAGGCTGATCCCCAGTAGAAAGTCAATGCTAATTTGCCCTTCGCCATTCAAAATCATAATAATTATTATAATTATAAGATACCATTATTTAAAACTATTCATGGTTTTGGCAACTTTAGTGGCAACTTGAAATATCCTTTTGTGCAGTCGATAGTAGATTAAATAGAAATAGTTCTGAAGGCGAGGCAACATGACGGAGAACATCAAGAATAGAAATGTTAGAATATGGAATTGCGGAAGATTTAGAATACTTGGAAAAAACGATAGTGCAATGTCATCTCTCACCAGAATTATCCTTGTAGCTGCAATCGCGATACTGGCAACTGTAATTGCTACGACAGCATTCGGATTTGGTGTCACGGAAATAAAGGAACCTGCTGCAAGTATTACGGTGGGAAACATTCCAAAAACCGAAGGAATCGCTGACATGAAAATAGTACATAGAGGCGGAGACAGGCTGTCAGGCGGGGACTGGATGTTATCCATTGTGCCTGTCGGGCATCCACCTGCTTATATCGCTTCAAGTCCGGACAGCGATTTTGCGGAAGGAAACCAGATAATAACCATGAACGTGACAGATCTGCCCGGAGCCACATATTATGTGACCAATACTGGCGTTAGCATCATTACTGGCGATAGCCCGGATGCCAGATTATCATTTGGCCAGGAATACGATGTCAAAATTATGGTTTATTCATCCAGGACCATGGTGCTGGACACGGTTTTACCCAGATTTAAGAGATAATGCCCGTATTTTTCCCAAAATATTCAGGAGCCTTGTCCCAGATGGTATAAAACTTTTTCCTCAGTTCTTCTGCAAGCTTTGCATCCTTGATATTGACCACTGCAAAAAGCTCTTCCGGATTTATCGGGTTTAGCATCTGGAGCAGCACACTTTCCCCGTCGATTATATCAAAAGGTGTCGCGGGTATTGCAGCGAATCTGCAGTTAAACCCGTTCCCCTGATACTTAAGCAATTGTTTTACAACCGGAAACTCTTCAAATAAACTGAAATCCACTTCTTTGTTAAGGACGACTTTGATCTCAACCCCTTTTTTAGTGGTCTCGTAAAGAGCGTTCAGGATCTTGAGCCGGTCTTCTTTCATCAGGTCTTTTCTTAGCCTCTCGGAGGTTATTTTTGAAGGCATAAAAACCAGAAGCTCCCTCTGGGACCCCATAATGGATTCCCGTACAAGTTCATGCGATTCTTCCCCTATGGCGACAGTCCAGAAAGTTTTATCGGTTTTTTTTCCACTCACTCCTGAAAGTTCCGTCGCAAGGGCATTAGCCAGCGTTTCTATTTCTTCGCCTGTACGTCTTAATTCCTCAAGCTTGTTTTTTGAAAGCCATTCCATCGCGGCGGCTGGATTAACACATGTATATCTTCTCGGCCTCGTGTCCTGGGCGCGGACAAGATGAGCCTCTTCAAGGTTGGAAAGAACATTATATATGCGCCCCATAGGTATTTTTGCATTAAGCGCAATCTCATCAGCCCCGCCGTCGCCGAGTTCAAGAAGGGCGAGATATGCCTGGGACTCGTAACCCGTAAGCCCGAGTTTTTTCAATTTTTCGATCACATTTCAGAGTTTTCTGCAAAGCTATTTAATACTTTTGAATTAAACCACTTTAAAGTTGTTTAAAGCATAACATTTAATACTCGTGTGAAACAAAAGAGCAGCACCAATGACGGAGAATATATGGAAGATCCCCTGCAAAAGGCACTGGTAAGGCTTGCCGAAATACAGAGAAAACACGCAAGATCGCTTGCAGTGCTTGTTATTATTTTCACGATAGTACTGGGTATCGGACTTAAAGGACTTACCATAAATTCGGATTTCAGGAAAGAAATGCCCAGGGAACTTCCAATATTTGCGCTCAATGACCGGATATCGGATAAATTCGGGGGGCAGGATACAGTGGTCATAGCAGTGCAGATAGATGATTCGGTCGACCTGAAAAGCGCTGTCCGTGATATAAGGGACCCGAGGGTGGTACAATCCCTGATGTTCCTTGACGGAGAATTAAGGGATGAAGCCACAGTAACCAGTGTTACTTCGCCTGCAAGTTTTTTCAGGGGAAAAGGGACGGTTTCACCTGAAGAAATAACGCAAACCCTCCGGACACCTCAGGCGAACAGTTTTTTCAGCAGGAATTATAAGATGACGCTCATGTATATTACGGCCGACATCGGCTCCGGAGAAGAGCAGATTAAGAGTTTTAATGAGCTCGTCCAGAAACGCATTGATTATACCCCTAAACCACCGGGTGTAAAGTTTGGCATAACAGGCGGGCCCACTCTCCGGATGACTATTTTCGATTTATTGAAAAGCGATGCTGTTTTTACCCTGATCGTTGCCGCGGTTATTATACTGATACTGCTTTTCGTAATGCAGCGCTCTATTACGCAGGGCATCCTGGTATTTGCCCCGCTGTCTTTGGGATTGATCTGGACGATGGGAACGCTGGGCTGGCTTGGAATACCGCTCTCAGTGGCGACTGTGGGCTTAAGTTCAATGATACTGGGTCTCGGGGTTGAATATGGTGTATTCATGTTAAGCCGGTATAATGAAGAAAGGGCCAAAAGGAACAGCCAGATTGATTCCCTGAGAACCACTGTTCGCGGGATAGGTTCAGCCATCATTGGCTCAGGGCTTACCGTCATTGTGGGTTTCGGGGTTCTTGCACTCGCGACCGTACCCATGATCCAGCATTTAGGAGAAACCCTTGCTCTGGGTATAGCGTTCTGTCTTCTTGCCGCACTCTTTGTCAACCCTGTTTTCATATTGCTTGAAGAGGACTACCAATACTGGAACACACAACGGAAACTTGTAAAACTCTCAAAGAAAAAAGAAGAGCATGTCCTGAGAGGCAGGTAACATGGGCAACAGGATAATCGAATTATATTCCGGTTTTGTAACAAAATTCCCGGTTATAGTACTGGTAATCATGTTACTGGTCTCAGGGTTTGCCATCAAGATGGCGGGCACGATCCAGACAAAAAAATCAGATATGAAATCAATGATCCCGCAGAACGTCGAAGCCATAAGCACCCTGAACAGCATCGAGAACGAGTTCGGAAGCACAAATACAGTATCATTCGCAGTTGAAATAGATCCATCGTACAGGGGTTCGGATGAGGTGAGGGATGTCAGGGACCCGGCGGTGATACGATATATGGACCAGCTCTCGGAACTCGCGCTCCATACCGATAACGTTATAGATGTCACAAGCCCTGCGTCGGTTCTCAAGAGCATTAATGGCGGGCGTCTCCCCCAATCATCCAGGGAGATCCAGGAACTTGCAAATAAAAATGGTCTTCTTGAAAGATATTTCAGCAATGATTACACCCTGGCCCTTGTCAATATTCGCACTACGGATGATGTCGATCTTTCCAGCCTTGAACGTGAGCTTGAAAAAATACTCGCTGAAGTCCCAAAGCCGCCGGGAATTACTGCAAGCCTCGGCGGGAGTGTGATGGAAAGCCAGAAAATGCAGACTGCAATCGCGCCTGATATGGCAAAGACTTCCACATATTCGCTTATAGGTATCCTGATAATCGTACTCGTGCTGTTCCGCTCGATAAAATACGGGTTTACGCCGATGACCACCATAATATTCGGAACCCTCTGGACAATGGGTTATGTCGGATTGATCGGAATGGGGCTGAGTTCCCAGACATCGGGAGTTACCTCCATGATAATGGGCATCGGCATAGACTTCGGGATACAGCTTGTTACAAGATACAGGCTCGAACTTCAAAAACTTTCGGCGTTGCGGGAACACCATCCGTATCTCGGTCCGAAGGATGCTATGGCTGTGACCCTGAATAATGTAATAACCCCGATGTTAACTACAACGCTTGCTGCCCTGATAGGTTTCCAGGCAATGTCCCTTGGGAGGCTGACCTTCCTCGGGGATATGGGTACCATGATGAGCTACGGGGTTGCTGCAAGCATGATCGCAGCTATAACCATCGTCCCTGCGATTATTCTTATAATCGACACAATAAATATAAAAAATAAATTACATAAAATAAATTTAATGGAACAATTGAGGTAAAAAAATGAAAAGCAAGGTACTAGCACAGGTTATAGTTTACAGCACATTAGTAGTCTTTCTATCGGCAATGATCAGTCCGGTTATGAGCGCGCCGCTGCGGGGAGCGCAGGGGAGCAGGATTCAGGCATTTTTCATGAGCCAGGACCCCGACCCCGGGGATGCAGGAAAAGACCTGGACCTGAGATGGCAGGTCGTAAATACGATGAGTAGCGCCATTGACAGCCTGCGATTCCATCTTGATGTCGGTTATCCGCTGTTATTCGAGGCAGGGGATTCCCCGGATAAGGATCTGGGGCCCTCGGCAGGCACGAATGATAACCAGGTTTATTATGTGCTCCACTACAAACTGAGGGTGGCTGACAACGCCATCAAGGGAACATACAACGTTACATTGAACTGGAATACTGGTGAAGGATGGACACAGAAAGAATTCCCGATATACGTGGATCCTAAAAGAGCGGATTTCGTTGTTGGGGCGCTTGTAACATCTCCCGAGAAGCTCATCGCGGACACAAAGGAGGCAAAACTCTCTGTTGATATTAACAACATAGGAAAAGGCAATGCAGAGAATGTGAAAGTAAAACTTCTTTTGCCGTCCGGCTTTAACTCAAGTTATAGCTATTCTGACGAGGATAGCCTGGGCGTGATCGGAAAAGACAGCAGTAAAACAGCAACGTTCTTTGCGGATATCGATGAAAACATCAAAGAAGGGGACTATAACGCCCAACTTGTAATAACGTACAAGGATGAGAATGATGAGAACGCTACTTACAGGACAAAGACCCTTGATCTGGATGTACCCATCAAGCCTGCTCCGTATTTGATAATCGAATCCGTAACAACAACCCCCGGAAACCTGATACCGGGAAGCAAGGCTGAAATTAACATCAAGGTCGGGAACACAGGAAATAAAAAAGCCGACTCCATTTCCTTGCGCGTGTTCAAGGATGCCTCACAGCCTTTTGAGTTCAATGAGAAATCAGACTTTGTGGGAAAGCTGGAGGCAGGTGAGAGCGGCGATGCTGCGTTAAGTTTTACAGTTGATCCGAAGGCATCGGCGAAGAAGTATCTTCTGGACGTGGAATTAAGAGGGATTGATGAGTCGAACAATGTGGTGATATTCAGCCGCACGCTTCCACTGACCGTTAACCCGCAACCGCCGGGCTCACCCCTGCAGGGTGCCGGGATGCTAGGGGCAGTGGTTGTTATCGGAATGGTTGCAGCGGGGTATTACTGGAAGAGGAAAAAGAGTTTATAAATCGAGCTCAAAACCGATAATGGAATGTTCAAGCCCGAAGTTTGAGATAACTTCGGGGTGTATTTCCCCGAATGCCCCTTTTTTCTCACCTTTTATAATGATATCTGCGCGCCTTCCTTCTATGAACGCCGGGTCGTTTGACTCCGCTACCTCATATTCCATGCGCCTTTCCCTCATAACAGCGTCCACAACCGACTGGATCTCAGTGAAATTACCCTGATGGTGTATGGCGACTGCTCCCAGGCGCTGCACGGGTCTGCAATCCACGACCACATCGCCAACCTCGAATATCCGCTGCGGAAGCTCCCTGTGCCTGTTTATAGACAGTATCTCAAGAAGGTTGGGTAAAATAGTCGGGCGCACTATGGTGTGATCCTCGCTTATCGGGTACAGGATACGGGTGATGCCCCCCGTCTTTTCCCTTCGCATCTTATCAAATTGAACGCGCTCATTGGTAAGTGTGAACGGCATTACCTGGAAATAACCCAGTCCCGTCATTATTTCTTGTAAAGAGTTCCTGAGCAGTGACATGGGATGAGCTTTTCCCGTTGTCGGGGTTGCCGGAAGTTCGGGCTTGATCTTATCGAAACCATATGCTATAGCGATATCTTCGATCAGGTCCCAGGTATGCAGGATATCAGAGCGGTATGCCGGAACAGATACATCGATCATTCTGGCAGAGGCTTTTGCGCCGTATCTCATTTTTTCAAGGCATGAGATTATCTCCCTGTCTGTAAGCCTGAATCCGAGAAGAGCTTCGATTTCTTCCCTTTCCAGGTTCATGGTTCCGGGTTCAAGCTGCGGTGTCTGCGTTTTGCCATCAATCGTAACTGATTCGATCGTGCCTCCCCTTTCTGCGAGAGCGGCGACAACTATGTTCAGTGCAGTGGATACTGCCGGG
>CABMIA010000013.1 GCA_902386085.1 uncultured archaeon | reverse complement strand
GACGGGCACCGGTTATTCGAGCCCGCACTCACACTCCTGCGCCTGCTGACCGCTTCCTCCGGGGTCATAACCGCAGTAACAAGCTTCGGGGGCACATGGTACGGGGACAGGCTTCTGGCTACGGCTGCTGACCGTGTGATACGTATCGAGCACCCGTCAAAGAAACGCGTCAGGATAACCGATAACGGGCGCGTATTCGAGTTCGTGGCTGTGCCGCCCGGGCAGACAAGGTTCACGGACTTTACAGGAGGTGTTGCTCATGGGCAGGACAGTGCCAAGCTTCAGGAATTTGCTTGAAGAGATCATAATGGAACTTTCGGTATTCAGAAGAGCCCTGCGGGGAGAAGATAAGATCGCCTTTGATTGCCTCATGAACAAGGCGCGAGAACACGCTTCGTCCTGCACCGTTGCGCCCGTCCTTGAGCCCATGGACGCCATATTCTTATCCATACTCGTTGAGCAGCAAAAAGAACTCAACTCGCTGCGGGAGGCAGTCGCGCATGTTCCTTCTGGACATCAGGTACGACACGCAGAACAGCACGATAACGAAATGGATCCGGGATGACGCAGGCGCAAGACCTGTGCGCAAGGTCTATTATCCAAAGATATACCTGTCCGGCAAGCCCGAAATGCAGCCTCTCGTAGCCAGCCTGCCTGGCGTGCGTGAGGTACATGTTGAAAAGAAGAGCACCTGGCTGGGCGCAGCACCGGAAGAATTACTCTCTGCCACTATTGAGCCGGGCGCGGTCCATGAAACTGCGTCCATGCTTGAGGCAAAAGGATGCGGTATCTACAACATCGACCTCGACCCAGTGAGGCAGTACCTCCTTGAAAGCAGCCTTTTCCCCATGATAAAACTCGACGGCAGCGACAGCCAGTATGCGATCGACTACGAGTTGCCCGATCTTTCCGGCATGAAACTCTCTGTGACGCCGGCAGGGGACAGGATCGCTACAATGGACTGCCCCATCCGCAGCATCAAGCTTGACGATACCGTTCTCGATAATGCAGATGAGGCGGAGATGCTGAAAATGGTCTCCCGCGAGATCGCATCAATAGATCCCGACATCATACTCACGGAACACGGCGACAGCTTCGACCTGCCGTACCTCTATCACCGCGCCGCGCTGAATGACATTGACCTTCAGCTTGGCAGAGAAAAAGATGTCGTGCCCGGAAGCGGTGGAAAATCGTACTTCAGCTACGGCAGGATACTCTACAAACCAGGCAGATGCCTTCTGTCAGGACGGCTGCACCTTGATGAATCATCCTTTGTGTTCAGGGAAGGCGGGCTTGCCGGACTGATAGACCTTGCCCGCATAACAGGGATACCGATGCAGGAATTATCGCGCCTGAGCCCGGGAAGCGCCGTGACCGCGCTCCAGGTCAACCAGGCGCTGAAGGACGGCGTGCTTGTACCCTGGAAACGCAACCTCGCAGAATACTGGAAGACCGCGGAGGAACTGCTCATTGCAGACCGCGGCGCTCTTGTGATAGAGCCGAAAGTGGGGCTTTTCGAGAACGTCTTTGAAGTGGATTTTGCGTCCCTGTTCCCTAACATAATGGTGAACCACAACATATCACCCGAGACGGTGCTGTGCCAGTGCTGTCCCGATTCCGGAAAGCGCGTGCCCTTTACGCACTACAATATCTGCCAGAGGCGCACGGGGCTTATCCCGCGGGTGCTTGCGCCCCTGATAGAGCGGCGGATGACATATAAAAAACGCATTGTGACGGAGCCGGCAAGAGCAGAGGAGTACGAGATGAAACAGAACCTGCTCAAATGGCTCCTCGTGACAAGCTTCGGGTACATGGGATTTAACAAGGCGCGCTTCGGGAGGATAGAATGCCACGAGTCAATAACAGCATACGGTCGCGACATACTTCTATCGACAGTGGAGATCGCCGACAGCATGGGTTTTGAGATACTGCATGGCATCGTGGACTGCCTGTGGGTGAAGGGGCGCGAGCCGGACAAACTCTGTGACCTTGTCAGCCGGAAAATAGGGATACCGCTTGAACTGAAAGGTGAATTCAGGTGGATAGTGTTCCTTCCCAACAAGTCAAACGGCGTGGGAGCACTCAACCGGTATTACGGCGTCATGAAGAACGGCAAACTTAAGGTGCGGGGCATAGATATGCGGCGAAGCGATACGCCGCGTGTTATCAGCAAGCTTCAGGAAGACATGCTCGGTGTGCTTGCTGAAGCTAAAAACGCGTCCGGGTTTTATATGAAAATCCCGGGAACGATCGAAGTGCTGCGGGAATACACGAGAAAAACGCATGAACATGAATACGCCCTGACTGACATGATCTTCGAAACGCGCGTGTCCCGCGGGTGCGACGACTACAGGCAGTTCAATGACCGCGCGGCAGCCCTGCGGCAGTACAGGCAGGAGGGTATTGAAGTAGAACCAGGGCAGAGCGTGCGCTACATAATAACAGACCACAGGTCAAAAAGCTACTCAAAGCGGGTGATGATCCCCGAGCTTGCGGACGGGAATACAGGATACGACAGCGCAAAATACTGCGAATATCTCCTTCGCGCGGCTGAAAGCATACTGCTGCCCTTCGGGTACACAGAGAAGCGGCTGGATGAAATCATGAGAGGGAAAGTGCAGGGAGACCTGCGCGATTTCCTGGAATGAACTAACCTCCTATATGCAATATCATCCTGACAGCGTCACTCTTTCCACAAACAGGTTCGTGTCCCCGAGATATGGAAGATTCCAGTCATTGGTCAGCGTGACCTTTATCGAATGCACTCCCGGCGCAAGCGTTACTCCTGGAAAGCTCCTGTCGATCATTGTCTCGCTGTCTATCGTTTCTTCGCCAATCTTTACACCATCGATATATATGGAGGCATTCGGCCACCATGGGTCCACGAACGGCACCGAGAACTTTGTACCATTCCCCCGAAATGTAACGCTATACTCCAGGCTCTGATCTGTGGTAAAAGAAGCAGTAAGTTCTTCATTCTCGCTGTACAACCACCTTCCAAAATCAAGGACTATCGGCACCTGCTTTACTGTAAGATAAGCGGAGCCAGGGTTCAGCCCCGGAGAACTTGCAGTGAAAAGAACAGTACCCACAACCTCAGATGTGATATTCGTTCTCGCCCTGCCATTTACTGTCGTCAAATTCACCCGCCCCAGTGTCCCGCCGGAAGCGGTCAGGTTCACTTCAACACCGTCCCTGGCAGCATCCCGTCCTTTTGCGTCCTTTAACTGCACAATGACATCAGCCGCGGTGGCTCCATCCGCAGGTATCCAGTCCGGGTCGGTCCACACCTCCACGCGGTTGGGAAGAACTGTAGGGTCATAGGGATTAATAATGGCGTCCAGGTCGTCCGTGAAATGGGCAAGCGTGTACCTTTCTTTTGTAAGGGGATCGTAAACAAGTTCGAAAGTGATTTCCGATCTCCCACCGCCTCTTATAACAACGCCATACTGTTTACCGTTCGCACTATTCATCACCCACCTCCCGTTCTCAAAAATCCCCTCGCGTATTTCGATATTTTCATCAAGAGGTATCATCTTCTTTCCCGCGCTTGAACTGTAAATAATGACATTCCCCCTGTCTGTGAGAGTGTCATTGCGCGTGTTCGTCAGATTTCCGTCGTTATCCGGGTCGGGGTCTGCCCCGAAAGCAAGATATCCCATATCTTCAGGAAGTACTATTTTGTAAGTCCGAATATTTCCTCCGGGCGAGGAAGGGTCTATCAGGTTTCGCGCCGCGCCGGATTGCATTGCCGCCAGTGACACTTTCATTGCTCCTATCTGCTTTTCCAGGGTATCCGCGGTCATACCGGGTTTAACATTCGATAACCCTATCGCAACAAGCGCGATGATAGCCGCAGTTATCATTACATACACCACCAGGCGCAGGGGGATTTCCATTGTCCCGCGCTCATCCTTTACAAACGATACCATAAATTGGCTGCTTTTTAATTGTCATAGTTTATAAATCGTTTTATTTTGTTCCCGTGCCAATAAAATATGATCAATAATTATAAAAAATACAATGTGAAAAATATATATATTAACCCGCCGTCAACCAGAAATCCTGGTGGTGAAAATCGTGAACAAAAATATTGAGGGAACTGGAACAGGTGTGGACATTTACGGCAGGCTTGAAGCTCTTGACCAGAGCATCAGAAGCGTTGATAGCCGCCTCAGGGCTGTGGAAAGGCGCCTGTCATACAAATCACAGGGAGGAAACGGCGAACAGAGTGCCAGCCTGGAGTATGATATCCACGATGAAATTGAAAAATTAATAAGTCAGATAGCAATTGTGGCTAAATCCGTGGATGAGATAAAAAACGCCGGAAAAGATAAATCCCTGATTGAAATAGAAGGCAAAGTCAACAGTACGCAGGCTGTACTGGCAGGTCTTATTGAGACGAACAGGAACCTGGAACAACAACTTGCAGCCATTTCAGGAACGGAACGCAGGCTTGCAAGGCTTGAGAACATGAATAAAATAACTATCGGCAAAATAAAAGTACCTCTGGAATTATCGGGTCTCGTTGCCGCTTTTGTGCTTCTTACAACAGGGTTCCTGATATTCGCACAAAAATGGGACATAGTCAGGTCTTCATATTATCCTGTAACCATCGGGATAATTTTCGGCGCTGTGGTCATTGTCAAGTTCGTAATGACGAACAGGGAGACCGGTCAATAATGGCAGCTTATCAAAATCTTACGGGGCTGCATGTCCCCAAATTAAAATCCCATGATAAAAAGGGCAGCAGCTACCCGTGGTAATAAGTCGGTTCTTCCTTTTTCTTCTGTGCCTGCTGGAAATTTATTACAGGGACAGGCATTGACGGTGGAAGTCCCAATGATTTTGACAGAAAGAGCGCAAGAGGGGCAAGGTTGGCTACCATGGTATTGGCAAGTTCATTCTGGATATCGCCGGGAGCGTTTCCCGAGTCCCATTTTTCCTTCAGTTCCTTGAGGTCTTCTTCTTCGCTGTAATAGTCAGATAACCCCTCAAACCTGATATGACCGATATTCGGGGATAAATAGTTGATCGCAAAGGAATATTCCACCCGCAGGACGGATTTTTCACCAAACGGGGTTTTTTCGACAACTATTGAGGGATTTTTCAGGTTCACGTCGTAGTTTATGTTGATATTCTTATATTTTCGAACATCCTCGGCGCTTGAATATGTCCTGGATTCAACGTTAGTAAGCTGGAAGTTTATGATCATATCTTTTCATCTTAATTATGCGTTTGAGACATATTAAAACTATTCGCACAATTTTAATACGAACATAGCATCATATGAATGATGAAAATAATGCTCGCGGAATACGCGGTTGGCTCAGGTGTTCCCGAATTCATACTCGAAGGGCGGGCAATGCTGGGCACACTTATTCGCAGTTTTATTTCGTGCGGTCATGAGGTACTGTATCCCACATCAGGAATGCAACTTGATGCAGGGACTGCGATTGCGGCAGATGTGTTTGATGACGCCCTGGAAAATATCTCAAAAGAATGCGATGCCGGGCTTGTCATTGCCCCCGATGAGATGCTGGGCGACCTCACGCAGACAGTGGAAGAGAATACTGTAAATCTTGGCTGCCCAGCGGACGCAGTGCGACTGTGCGAGGATAAGCTTGAATGCACCCGACTCCTTGAAAAAGAAAATATACCCGTCCCCGAGACCATAGGGAGAGGCAGGTACGGCGGG
>CABMIA010000012.1 GCA_902386085.1 uncultured archaeon | reverse complement strand
TGCAGGGATACTTGCCGGGCTCAGCAACAACGGCGGCAAGATCGTTATCGAAGGCAATACCAGCAGGCTGGGAAGCGAAATGGCGAAGGGCACGATAATAGTCAACGGGGCTGTTGAGGAAATGATGCCGGTTTTCAAGCTTGAAGGCACAGAAGCACTTGATGGCGCCACCTACAGGAAGTATTCGGGTGATGTTATAGTAAACGGGAAAGGTCTGCTGTATGTGAAATAGTCACATACGATGACTATAATATTTGGCTAATGCGAGCAGGAGATGCAGGAAGAAAAAAACCTGAACATATGATCATCTGAAGAGAACAAACAAAGATATAATAACAAGGTTGTATATTGTATTATGCCAGCGCTTTCGGAGTTTAATAGGATTGCCCGTGAGGTATATAGAACCCACCTTGAGGAAATTAAGGTACGCAAGGGAGACGTTGTAGTAATTGACATAGATAAGAAAAAGGTTTTAGACGTCATAAATAAGGATGATGCGCTCACTTTGATGCAAAGAATTGCATCGCTACATCAGCATATCTATCTTTTAAATGTCGATCCTGATAAACCTTTAGTTTGGGCGAGATAATGGAGTGGAAATATACAGAAGATGTTCCTCTCATTCCTGTTGATATTATAAATCCATATAACAATCGCAGGTCAAGACAGCTTGCTCTTGTGGATTCTGGATCGGATTGGTGTTCATTGCCAAAGCAATTGTGGGTTGAGTTGGATTTTTTGGAAATTGGATTATTAGAACTGGGTACTCCATTGGGATGGACCGAAGTCGGTTTTTCATGGTGCAACCTTAATATTGCGGGCAAGATAATTCCAGTAGAGATTCCATGGGGGATGAAATATTGATAGGCAGGAATGCAATGAGGCATTTCTTGATTGCTTTTGATGGCAAGAAAAGTAAAATAATAATTGAAGAATGAACAAAGAGATTATCCACATAAAACGAGGACTAACCAAGGACAAAATATTTAGGGTATATTATCATCTGCTAAATATTAATGATAAAAAAATTGTCTATGCCTTGAAATCAACCAAAACCCGGGACAAACCGGGCGTGTGAAGAAATTACCATGAAATTCTCAAAAATTGAAAGAAGAGTTCTTATTATCCTGATCATAGCCCTTGCCATTTCCTCGGGCATATTGCTGACATCGGCTTTCTATCCCGGGAGCCACTCCCTTTTCCTGAACAAAGCCGCGGATGCATACCCCACAGCGGCGGCGGAGTTCTGTGTAAAATGCCATCCTGATAAGGTAAATAAAGTGGATTCAAGCGTGCACAGGAATGCAGGCTGTATCTGCCACGGATATAACCCGAACCTCACTGATGAGTATAATATCGATCTTGCCCATAACCTTACCAAGAATATTTACTGCACCAACTGCCATTCAAATTATTCAATAGATACTGGTGATATTGTGATCCATGGCGACCCGGCGCGCGGTAACGTCAGCGGGATAAACCAGTCTGCGCACTATCTTATCAACAGCGCAGGAGATAAGATGCCTGTGTATGCGCGTGCGAAGCAGTTCTTTGTGAACAGGACGTGAGAATGAATAAATATGAATGCAGGTTCTAAATTCTTATGGAAAAGACTGAAAACAGGTGAAGAATAGATGGATGCTAAAAAACTGGTTCTATACATAATGCTTGTCTCATCCTTAATTGTGATTTTGTCCCAGACGCCGCAGATCCAGGCCATCGGAAGAGGGCAGCATACATTTGTGAACGGCAGGAATGTGGACTGCGTGGCGTGCCATAGATACGATGCATACCAGGATTTGAATAATTCCCAATCTGCGGTGCTTGAGATGCATAAGAGTGCCGCCGGTAACAAGAACTATACCACATATCTTGAAGTGGGAGGGATAAGCTATGACCCTGTAGCAGGTTTGATCTATACGAATGTGGACAGCGATAACAACGGAACCAATGATACATGGGCTTGGAATGGGTCTATTTGGGTGTACAACAACACAGCAAAGCTTTACGATCTTGACCTGAACGGGGATGGCACTATAGAGGGGTCGGAAATATGCAAATTGTGCCACAACCTGGAGCTGATGGGGGTCAGCACTGCGGCAAGCGAGGTGCATACAGTGGGTATAAGATACTGTGACGATGATCGATGCCACGGCAATAAGAATAAACAATATAATGATTACAGGTTGTTTCAGGATGGAAGAGCCAGTATCATGCGGGTCGGTGCAATCTTAAATACCAGCGTGCATGGGGGTTTTTACAGTGCGGCAGCCAGCATGGATTCCAATAATTCAATTTATTTCCACTCTTATGGTCAGGTGGCGGGGAATGCTGCGCCAAATAATAGTGATAATGTTTCTGTAAGCCCGTTTACATGTGTCGGCTGCCATTCTTATATAAATGTAAGCGGCTCGGTCAGGCCCAGCCCTCTGTTCAACCACTCTGATATAAATGCCCCTAAGAGCCGATACACCTGAATTTGCGAAATATTTTTTTGATGGTTTATTCATTACTTGGGATTCAGCACAGCATTTGATGCCTGGATATCGTGAGCATTATTTCCGTGGCAATCATAGCAAGTTATCCTGACCGGATTAAAACCCTTATGACAGTTATCGCATCCGGTTATCGGGTGCTGGAACAAGCTCATCACCTGGTGGCAATTTCTATCGCAACTTGGCTTCTGGCCGTGACTGACATGGCATTTTGTACAGGTTCCCATTCCGGTGTGTTTTGACGCGCTGTTTGTCACCGTAAAATATTCGTTTTTATGACAGGGCTGGCATACAAAAAATGGCAAATCCCCTTTAAATTTGACGGTGTTGTTTGGAAGTATGCCGGGCTTTTTCGGGAAATGAGGATCCATATGGCATCCAAGGCAAAGACTATTCTCGAATTTCACTTCCCCATGCCCCGTGTGGCATTTGGTACAGCGGGGCACTTCAACTGATGCATTGTGGCAGAACTGACATGTCCTGTTCACGTGAAATCCGCTAGGAATAATAAGGCCGCCAATCACTCTTGTGGCTTCTCGTGGATTATGGGCCCAGTGGCAGTTCGTGCAAAGTGTGTTGTTAGGGATACTGAGATGCTGATAATCATTCATAATGTGACATTTCCGGCAGTTCACAGCCAAAGCATTAGAAGTAGTATTAAAATTGACCCCTATTATTTTATTAAGAACCCCTGCTTCTATTTTCTCTGCAATTGCGGATTTTGCCTCGTTGAGACTGGTGTTAGTATGGCATCCAAGGCAATCCAGGTCATGCTTCGATATTATTGACATCGCATCCGGTTTAAGGTATGACTCCACGAAAGGTTTCATTTCGTGGCAGTAGTTGCATGTCAGCGGATTTCCAATATTTTTCTGGGCATAAAAAGCAAGCAGGATGCATACTACTATGGTTAATCCGATAAGGATTCCAATGAAAAGCCTGTGGGATTTTTCCATCATACCTAATCTTACTTATAGATTTAAGCCTTTTTCAGGCAAAAGTCAGAAACAGGCATCTTCGGGTTAATGGAAATCAATATATTAAATCGACTTGTAATAGTAACCATGAAATCCTGGTTGATTTTGATTCTTACATGCATACTGCTGTTAAGCGGTTGTATCGAAAAAATTAACGCGAAAGTGCCCGTGGTGTATGTGAATGTTAGCATGGGGGAGGATGCTAACGGGACGATGGTTATCCAGGGTGTAGAGGCATATGCGGGAGAATTGCCAAAGCTGGATGCCCCCAAGGAGCAGCTTGCCGGAAACTTTCCCGCAGTCTATGTGAATATCGTGCAGGATATGTTTCCAAGAGCTTACCTGACGGGAAAGGATTATGTTGGACCGGGAGTGTACAGTTATATTGTTGGTTTTGACACAAAATTAAATACGAGTGAACCTATGGGAGTCAGGGTGGAAGCCATCAACTCTAAAGGAGAAACCATAGATTTGAAAGCCATGCGATTTAACTGGAGCTCGACGATTCAAAGCAAAACATATAAGTAACAAGAAAAGAATTTATTATTAGAGTTTAAATTGGATAAGGAAAATAAGGTGAAAGGATATGAAAAGCATAGGACAATTAGCTATATTAATGGTTGCAGTAGCTGCCATTGGAGTATTTGCGGTTCCAAATACAGTATCAGTTGGTAAAGGGCAGCATAAATTCAAAAATGGTGGCAGCGTTGAATGTGGTAAATGCCATGCAAACTCAGGTGATGCGGTCTTAGGTGAATTGAAACTTTCAGGAGTCACACAATATACTTCAGGCACTGGAGGAAGTGCCATCGAAAGTGACCCTGCTGGTACTAAAATACACAATGGATCGTATTTCTGGTCTGGAGGTATCGCCGGGAGTGGAGCATACCTATGCAGCAAATGCCATATAGTAGTCACAGGCGGTACTGGCAAAGATAATCACACAGGCATTACAATAAATGTAATCTGTGCAACTTGCCATAGTACTGAATACTCAAAGTTAACTACCGCTTCAGCTCATACTGATGCGCACATGAATTTCGGACTGAATGCCAATGCAGGTGCAAGCGGGACTTATGCATGTATGGGATGTCATACAGGTGTGGCGGTAAGTGGAAGCCCGTCGTATTCCTATAGTGCAGCTAAAACTTCGGTTGATGGCCTGACAATTGGGAACGGAACAGCTCCGGGACCTTGAATATCTTTCTAAATATAGGGTGGCGTATTTATACTGCCACTTTTTTTTAAAAAATTATTATGATATAGCTAATTTCTATCTTTTATGTTGGAATACGTTTTCATAGGGATATTAATTGCAGGATTGCTCTTTCTATACATTCTTGTAAACAAGCAGCATCTGGCAAGTTACCTCATTAAAAGATCATTGACAGGGGATAACAATAGAACACAATATAAGTTCTACATGCAGCGTTTTGAAGACCATAAGGAAAGCCACATAAGCAGGAACATTGCTATCCAGATATTACCTTGGGTAAGCGTATTAGTCATAGTCTTTATTTTGAGCAACCAATACCTTTTTTTTGGCACGGTGCTCAGCGGCAGCATGGAGCCGACATTCCAGAAAGGTGATTTAGTGCTGATGCAGGCAGTCGACAAAAAAGTAAAGGTCGGAGACATAATCATGTTTCCCATGTTCGGCTTCAATGAACCTATCACCCATAGAGTTGTCGGCATTTCATCAACCGGGGATATAACCACGAAAGGAGACGCAAACCCGGGTACAGACGGCAGTCCCTTCCCGCAAAGCAGGGTTGCAGGCAAAGCGGTGACGATAGGTAATGAACCGGTCGTGCTAAAAGGATGGGGCTATTACATAAGACCGGAAAACATAGGTGAACAGCAGGTCCTCACCAGACTACCCCAAAGCTTTATAGTAGCCCAGGCG
>CABMIA010000011.1 GCA_902386085.1 uncultured archaeon | reverse complement strand
GGGCATCTGCGCGTATACATACCTGAACATGTTCTCCACACACGGTTTATAAGCCTCTGCCTCTTCAACCGCTTTCTCGACCTGTTCTGTCAGTTCTTTTATCAGCCCTTCCTCATAACCCTGGCTCCAGATACCTTTTTTCCCAAGGTATATCTGCAGGCGCTTGATAGGATCCTTTTTCCTCCATGCCTCTTCCTCGGCCTTTTGCCGGTAGCGCGTTGGGTCATCAGAGGTCGTGTGCGCCCCAAGGCGGTAGGTGAAGCACTCTATCATTGTGGGCCCGCCGCCTGATCTTGCCTTGTCAAGAGCCGCCTTTGTCGCACTGTACACAGCAAGCACATCATTGCCGTCCACCTGGATACCTTCAAAACCATAAGCCAGCGCCTTTTGAGCAAGCGTTTTGGAGGCAGTCTGTTTTTCACGCGGCAGGGATATGGCATACTGGTTGTTCTGACAAATGAAAACAGTCGGGGTCTTGAAAGCTCCCGCGAAATTCATGCCTTCATGGAAATCCCCTTCAGATGTTGCGCCGTCCCCGAAATAAACGATTGAGGCAATCTTCTCCTTCCGGATCTTTGCAGCCCAGGCAGCGCCTACCGCATGGAGCACCTGTGTTGCCACCGGTATGGCGACAGTGAAGTTTTTAGGAGGAAGTTTCAGGTTCGCATCTTCAGAGCCCATCCAGTAGATGTAGAGCATCTTCAGTGGGATACCCCGCGATATCTGCACGCCATGCTCCCTGAATGCCGGGAAAAACCAGTCGTCAGGGTTCATGGCAAATGCGCTCCCTATCTGGCTTGCCTCCTGCCCGAGGCATGCCCCATATGTGAGCATCCTGCCCTGGCGCTGGAGTTTCACTGCTTTATCATCATAAAGGCGGGTAAGCACCATTGTCCTGTAAAATTTTTCAAGCAGCTCATTATCGAGGTCCGGTTCAAGACTCCTGTCAACATTGCCTTCAGGATCAAGAATCGCAAGCCAATCTACACTCAAATCCACTATTTTTTCACGCGGCAATTTAACTCCTCCCAATAATAATTTAAATGGTCTTACCCCTTTTTATCCTTTACTGAAAAGGCCTGTTTATCAGGTGAAATATGCCATTACAACTTCTATAGCTTCCTGTTTTGTAATAATACCTGTGAAATATTCCATGATAGCCCGGGCCGCCTCATTTCGCTGCACAATGCCATCGTCACCCGCATACCGGGATACAACATTTGCTACCGGTGTTTCCACTGGGGAAGGGATTGGCGGGAACAACGACCCTCCGAAGGCTCCCATATCATTGCGGCTCCCGTCGCTATTGCTGTACAGCGAACCCGGATCGCCGGAACTGGCAGCCGGAGACACGGGCTGCAACCTGAAATTACCCAGACTGGCAGCAATGAATAACGGATCAAGATACAAATTGTGCGTCCCTGCAGGGAATCCCTCGCTTGATCCATTGTTGCCGTTGCCCCAAAAATCATTGTAATCGATAAAGGCAGACGATGAGCCATCTCCGCTAATTCCATAATATATGTTATTGGCCAGGATGTTATTCTTGATCACGGCATGCGACGAATTAATGAGAAATATACCATTATGCCCGTTACCGGTTACCACGTTATTGGTTATGGTCAGGGAAGAATTGAAGCTGTGGATACCGTTGTGCGGCTGGTCCCTGATAATGTTGTTCGTGATATTCAGCGAAGAGTTGTAGCAGTGTATGCCTGCGGTATCCATATCGACAACGGTGAATCCGCTTATTCTCGCATTGCTGACACCCAGGGCAAAAACATTCCCCTCGATCGTGGTATTATCAGCCCCTGCCCCCAGCAAAAAAATATTGTCTTTCAAATTAACATTTTCACTGCAGGTTCCGGGTGCAACCCTGACCTGATAGCTTCCTTCAGCATTGTCGATCCCTTTCTGAACCGAGTTATACGGGGCTTCTTTTGTCCCGTCTCCAGGACCGGTACGCCTGCAATCCACAAAAACCACTGAACGCAGGCGATCCGAATCCGGGCTCTTCTCCAGCATGATAAATACCGGGCTGGAGGATGTTGCATAAACTGATTTCCGGAAATCAATGGAATTGTTTGTTGAGCTGAGAATCCAGTTATCCTGGTAATTGTTAATATCGAAGGTTATATCGAAATTTGCGATGCCACCTGTGCCTGTGGTGCCGTTCCAGACAGGAATCCCGTTTTTAGCCAGGGAAAGGGAAATATTGGACATGATCATGCCGTTTCTCTCATCGATCAGCCCGACTTCGTAATTCCTGGTCATACGTGATCCCGCAGAGAACAACGGACCGGTATCGTTCATATGAACGGTGCCCTTCATGCTGAAAGAAGAGTTGTCATATACCTCAAACCCGTCTGTCATCGAGGAGTTCCGGAGAATCAGGCTTCCTGTGAATTGCCTTGGATCGAATTCGTTAATGCCGGTGTTATTCACAAAAGTCCTGTTACTTCCCACAGGCCACAACCAGACGCCATCGGAATCTTCGATATGCGTTTCCCCGTTTGTGACAAAAATCCCCCATTGCCCCTGGATCACCGTATTATTGAGATGGATCGACCTGTATCCAAAATCCACAGGTTTTCGCCTTGCGAGTCCTGAAACGCTGACATTTTCGTTCCGGAACGAAATCACGAGTTTGTTCAACACCGACCCGGAAATGTTTATATTAATTTCAGAGGGAACAAAAATATTCCAGCCCATTTCAAAACCGCCTGAATAGCCCGGATTATCCTTGATCTCGGTGCGATTGAGCACTATATCGTAATCCAGGCCGGAGATGTTCTCCCTGACCGACCAGTGCTCGAAATAGCCTGGTACCAGGTTGTTTATGGCGATGGTGTTCTGTGCAGGAAAGAAAAGGCCAATAGCCCCGACGGTCGAGTTATCTATCAGAACACTTGCCCTCCCGCCTGCCTGCACGAGGCCGAAGCGCTCCTGGAAAATGCAGGAATCCCGGATTATGCCGTGTGCCTGGTCATCAAAAGCAATAAGATTGATCAAAAAGACGCGGCGCATTGACAGCATGGACTGGCCGCTGAAATCCGAGTGGATGAAGCCCTGGAAAACCACATCCTCAGCATCCAGGACTGCCTGGTCTGTAGCGAAAATCTCCTGGCGCGGATAATGCCTGACTTCGAGTGTGGAATTACGCAGGGTAAGCCTGGCGTTGCCTGAAATATAGATCGTCCCGTTAACGATGTATTTCTCATTTTCGACCAGGAGGCTGTCATTCCCCGAAAGCGCCAGATCACCCTCATGTGTTATGACCTGCCGGATGTCAGGAACAGGGAATGCAGAGTCGCATGGCGCAGCCTTTGCTACAGAACCAATCTAGATTATGATCAAAATAAAAAATACCGCCGTAAAGACGTTTTTAGCCATAATCATGCATTTGAATTGTTAGTAGATAATTTTTATGGTCTTATGAAAGAGTATATTCCTTCAGCCACATACGAACTTCTAACAAAAGGCCCGCTGAATACCAGGAGAAATCCTTTGTCTTCTGCCTTTTTTTTATAGAATGCAAATTTCTCGGGCTGAACGAATTCTTTAACTTCCAGATGCCTGCCAGAAGGGCTCAGGTACTGGCCAAGCGTGAGGAAATCCACCCTGGCATTTCTCAGGTCATCCATTGCCCGGAACACCATCTCATCTGTCTCACCGAACCCGAGCATCAGGGAAGACTTGGTAAATGTCGATGAGGATATTTTTTTTACATTCCTTAGCACATCCAGGGACAGGCCGTACCCCGCTCTCCTGTCCCGCGCAATGGCCTGGAATTCCCTCGTGGTCTCTATATTATGACCCACAATGTCGGGATGGGCTTCGATTATTTTTTGCAGGCACTGCGTATCTCCCTGGAAATCCGGTATCAGGACTTCCAGAACCACATTCTTATTCAAACTTTTTATTGCCTTGATGCAATCCGCAAAATGCCCTGCGCCGCCATCCGGGAGGTCGTCCCTGTCCACTGATGTAAGAGCAACGTACTCCAGGTTCAATTTTTCTACTGCCTCAGCAAGCCTTGAAGGTTCGGAAGGGTCAATTTGCTCGCCGCATCTTCCTTTTTTCACGCCGCAGAATCTGCAGTTCCTGGTGCAGATAGAACCCATGATCATGAAAGCGGCAACCCCCCTGCTCCAGCATTCGCCCCTGTTCGGGCAGAATGAACCTGTGCAGACGGTGTTTAGACCGTATTCACGAAGAGCTTCGTTTAAAGCATGGAACTTTGTTCCGGCTGGAGGTTTTGTTTTCAACCACCCGGGTTTTGACATGGGCTACGCTTTTCCCAGCGTGGATTTTCCAGGTCTCCATTCTACAGGGCACATCTCCCCGGTCTGGAGCGCCTTAAGGACTCTCAATATCTCATCAACACTCCTGCCGATATTTAAATCATGAACTACCTGGTACCTGAGTACGCCTTCAGGATCTATGATATAAGCGCCTCTCAGTGTTATGCCTTTTTCTTCGATCAAAATGCCGTAGCTTCTGCCAACTTCCTTGGTTATATCGCTGAGCAGCGGGTATCTTAGCTCCCCGAGTTCTTTTATCCATGCCTTATGGGCATAAACGCTATCCACGCTCACTCCCAGTACCTGGGCATCCTGCTCTGCAAAATCGTCTGCTCTTTCACTGAATTCCTTTACTTCAGTAGGGCATACGAAAGTAAAATCGCCAGGATAGAAGAAAAGCACGACATATTTTCCTGCATAGTCCTCGAGATGAATGTCTCTGATCTCACCCTTGAATATTCCCTGCATTTTGAAAACCGGAGCCTTCTGGCCGACCTGTAAACTCATGTCACTCACCAGATGAATATGGTCGTTGTTTGAATATAAGCATGTCGAGACACCGGGGCAGTTACATTACATGTTTGTACGATTTTTCATTTTTTTGCGTATTTTGCTTTGCTGCTTAATTGTTTCTAATTTTATTCACCAAATAGTTATTT
Source organism: uncultured archaeon (assembly GCA_902386085.1). GTDB lineage: Archaea > Halobacteriota > Methanosarcinia > Methanosarcinales > Methanoperedenaceae > Methanoperedens. The sequence continues at coordinate 1,803 of CABMIA010000011.1, read as the reverse complement.
TAATTTGCAATACTTAAATTAGATGAAGCCATAGGGGACTTTTTAAATAAAAAAGATGGATGAATTAGAAGTAAGATTGCTCTAAATTCATCCAGTTGGATCTTTATATTCCATCATTCTATTGTTAATCTTGCGGAATTTAATTTTACACACTTTTACTTCTTTATGACCTGTTACGCCCAGGCTGCCGAAACCGTTAGGCAGTGCCCTTTGCTTAGCTTATAATTGTGGTTTCCTGCTGGTAAGCAAAGATACTGCTATTACGTTTAATCGTCGTTTGTATTGGAGTCGCCCTCAGTGTCAGAGTGGTCGTTAGATGTGTGTGTTGGATTCTGAGTAGACGATAAGAATGAAGCTATTGCTTGCATGTCAGTAGTGCTCAACGAGCTCAGTGATGACATAACTGTCACGCTGTTAATAGCATCATGAATATCTGCAGCACTAACGCCTTTTATATTAGGTGCAATAGAAGTTCCGATTCCGTTTGCGCCATGGCACCCCTCACAGTTGTTAGTGTAGAGCGTAGCTCCATCCGTGGCTGAAAATGCCGCTGGTAGTAGTATTTCTCCGAGAGCCACTAATGTTAACAGCACAAGCCCTAATTTTAATGTTCTTTTAATCATTTTTTCCTCCGCTTATTCGTTTTCAGTTCCGCTCCCTACCACTACTTTTTTTCTTCAAGTCCGTGGTGATATGGAGCGCTTTCTTTTTCATTTATTTTTCATGCGCTATAAAGGAGATATGCCGCAATCAATTATGATTATCATTTATGAGATTAATTTCAGACACTTCTCTGCGTATTTTGTGTACTCTGCGGTTTAGAGCGCGAATTGCACACCGCAAAGGCAACGGATTCACTTTTAGCGTGAACGGAAGGGGTAGTTTTGCGCATCCATCTTAGGATAGCTTCAAACGTGAGTAGCTTTTGCTAACCGCGACTGTCCGAGCACCTCAGCAATGGACAGCAGGAAGCGCGCAGCGAGGAGCGCAGGACTGCCGCCCGGCGCCAACCGCGCTGAGGACGCCGCCCGCTCGCAGGCGGATGCGGGCTTGACGCACACTCGGGCGGCGTGGTTGGAGCGGCGCACGGGTTGGCTATATACAATAATTGGCCGTAAAGATGAGGAAATAGATTTTAGAAAATTAGTATTGAGATAAATTTTTATAATGCTCTGAATCTAATCCAACTAATAATTAGATTCAGTATGAAGGGATGTATTGAGAACATAGATTAACCAAAAAAGAGGATAATTAATAAGAACATTACAAACTATGTATCGAATCTGAATATATGATATACCAGCATTTGGGTCTTTGATATAGATGACTATTTTGAAAATTATGTCCCTGAATCCTTTGCGGGCAAAAATTTTCGACATGCCTAAATATTACCTATTCTATAAGAAAATATGGGATTGTTGGAAAATTCGACAAGTTGTGAAATTATTCTCCAAGAATCTAATGGATGGTTTAGTTTTCTTATAGGTGAAAGGAGACCTTGCATTGCCCGAAAGCACTTGTCAGTTTTGCTTCGGGATTATAGAACGGAGGAGTGAAATAAATGAAAATAAATAAAACTATAAAAACTGCTTTATCCTGTGCCATAATATTCCTTTTTATTGGTGGCAGTATTGCAGTAGCAGAGCAAACCGCATTTGAACAAACAAACCAAAATATAGGTCATTTGACCAATCCTGGGCATCTGCTGCCTGGACAAATGATGACCTCGAATGGTCAAGTTATGAATGATACCTACTTTGTGGATACTGTAATCAAGAGCGGAAATATCACTCTTCAAAATTC
>CABMIA010000010.1 GCA_902386085.1 uncultured archaeon | reverse complement strand
ATTGTATTCTTGGAGGGTTTGCTCTGCTTCCAGTGCTCTTTTCAGTTCATCACCTGCACTCATTCTTCTGCTCCTCCTCCCGCAAGCTCCGCCCCTGGCGACGCCTCGAAAAGCGGAGGCTTCCGGATGGGATATTGTTGTCCAGAAATTGACTTCTTTTCGATGAAACAAGCCCGACAGCGCAGGTTTTCTTCTTGTGTCTGGTGAGTGCACTGCTGGCACCATTCCGGCATATTGAGCTTGAGATGCGATAGGATAGTTTTAAGTTCGTGACTGCTGTATTTCATGATATGAGTGCCCTGTTTGGTGCTCTTTGCTGGCTGCTGCCGCTTGCATCGGCAGTGGCTCTTTCGCTTTTTCTTTCAATTCTTCTAAGATTTCAAGCCAGTGCGGGATCATTCAACCCCCTGTTTCGCATAACTTCAACTCCTTCTTTGATCACGTCCCGCAGAAGGTCGGCTGTGCTAATCCAATTGCCTTTAGTTTTCAAGTCTTCTAAGTCTGCGTATATTTTTTCTGGCAGTGTTGCGCCTACGAACTTTGACATTCTTATCGCCTCAAGTACATATTATATTTTTATATATTAAAGCAGATGAATTCCAAGATTACTTATATATAGGTATATGATGTTATATTAATTGCCAGATTTTGGGTATGAAAATCTAAAATTTGATAAAAAATTGATAAAAATTTAATGAGGAATAAAATGTTATCGAAAGGACAGCGCACCTACTTAAAACAAAGACGAAGAGAGATCAAAACGGAGTTAGCGGATTCAACTGATTTAAGTAAATCAAATAAACTTGATTTGGAAAAGAAGAGACGTTTAGAAAATGAGCTGCATAAGACCGATTATGCAATAAAAACCAAAGTAAAAAAGGCTCTTGAAGATTTAACTCTCATCGCTGAAAAGATTCCGGAGAAGCAGAAAGCTGAGATGTTTACAAAAGATACAATGAGGGATTTTATTAAAGCTGTATTAAAAGATGGTGATGGTAAAAGTTTTACGTATGAACAAATGCCAGAGGCAAAAGAGAGGTCGAAATTGCCAGAGCCTATACACAATAAACGAATTTTTGATTTAGGCACCCTTCTTGCAGGTTTTGGGGTAAACTCAGCATACTATGTAATTTCTTTGAAGCATCGTCTCAAGGATTTAAAGGAACCTCCTACAAAGGGAGAAATGTGGGAATTGATAGATGTTTTGGATGGTTACGGATACGTATTCTCAAAAGAAAAATAAAAAAACGTGTTTATTTTTTCTCCAATTCCTTCAACTTTTTCAAAAGCATCTGCTGGATATCCGGATCATTAAAAAGTTTGTTAAGAGTTTCATCCGCTGTCTGCCGTTTATTTAAGTCTTTCTCGATATCTTGGATTCGTTTCTTGAGTTTTTTATTTTCTTTATCGAGTTCCTCAAGCCTCTTCGCATCCTGCGTGTCTAAGCTTCTAACCTCAATAGTTTTTTCGAATGTCAGATAGGGCAGATAAGTCTTATACAGGTCCTTAAGCTTGGCAATGTCGTTTTTAAAGTATGCTAAGTCAGTGCTATTAACTGAATGGCCGAGCATAAAATCAACCTTGTTCTTTGGCATCCCTGAATTTTCAAGCGTGGACGCAAAGAATTTCCTTAGAGCGTGAGAACGGCTTTTTACAAGTCCCTTCCGTCCCTTGCATTGTGCATTTGATTCATAACCGAGCTTTTCACCAAGCCTCTGAAAGTGCCCTGCCTCTGTAATTGTGGATAGCTGTTTACCCTTGCTCCGGTTATTGCCTGTAACAAATACAAAATCAGCATTACCCTTAACCACTGTATCTGGGTCACGGTTTCGCTCTTCCCAATAATTTTTAAGAGCATGTGATGCCTCTGGAGAAATGAACGTTACAAAATCAATATCGGATTTTTGCCTTCTCGCTGTGATAGTTCCTATTCCTTCTTCATCAATGGCTATATCTCCAATCCTAAGATTGACGATTTCCTGTATCGCCATGCCCGAAGTTGCCATTACCAAGATAATAGCATGTTCACGCAAAGAAGGAGCATTGATAATTAAATTCTTAATATCATCTCTCTCAATAAAATTCTGATTCTCTCTTTTCGGATTCGCTTTTTTGATTTTGCTTACTGATTTCGGTAATGTGATATCGAAATTGCCATAAAAACTCTTGACTGCTGATAATCCATGATAAAAACTCTTATCTGCATATCCCCGCGCCTTTAAGCATTCCTTAAACTTGCTTATATACTGCCCTTCATTTCTCTCAGCAGGTAATAGCCCGGCTTTGATATCCTTTATGGATTCCTCAATTAATTCGGTTGGTGTTTTATTAACGCATTCACAAAAAACTCTCACGTAACTTATATAAGATTTTGAGGTGTTATCTGATGCGTCTATGTTAGTCAACCATTCAACGATTTTTTTATCGTGTCTCACCGTCTGTAACCAGTTGTCATTATCCATGTACAACATTACAACGTATGAGGATATAAAAATATCGTTAAATCATAACATGGACTCCTTATCTAATAAAGGTTATATATCTTGCGATAAAGGATTATCCAAAATATTAGAAAGTATGTGGTAAAAATAAAAGAGGGACTTTATGACACTTGATTCAAGAATTTCTGAACTTGCAAAGGCTGCGAAACCCACCGTATCTATAATCGGTCTTGGGGGCGCAGGATGCAATATCGTTTCATGGATAGCCCAAAAAGAGATAGTGGGAAGTAAGATAATAGCGGCAGATACCGATGCAGTGCATCTCCTGGGAGCAAAAGCCGATGTGAAAATACTTCTGGGAGAACAGACCTACCAGGGGAAGGGGTGCGGTGGTTTTGCAGAAAGAGGCACCGAGGCCGCGAGGGAAAGCATCAAGGAAATAAAACAGGAGCTTTCTGGTTCGAACCTTGTTTTCATAATAGCGGGCATGGGTGGGGGATCGGGTACGGGCGCTGCACCCGTGATCGCGGAGGCGACACATGAAGCCGGGATTCTTACGTTAGGATGCGTGATGCTGCCTTTTAGCTATGAAGTACTTCGGCGCAAGAAAGCAATTATGGGCATCAAGGCTTTTGCCTCCAGGTGCGACTCTCTTGTTGTGATAGACAATTCAAAATTGAGAGCGATTGCAGGCAGCCTTCCGCTTCGTGAAGGTTTTGCTGTGGCGAACGAGTTTGTGGGCGCGTTTATCAAGAACGTCACGGAAACGATTACACAGCCCAGCCTTGTGAATTTGGACTATTCAGACCTGCGAAGTGTTGTGGAACGCGGCGGGATATCGGCAATCGGCATTGGCGATGCAGAGGGTGAGAACCGCATAGAGAAAGCAATGGAACAGGCGCTTTCCACGCCGCTTCTTGATGTCGGGGACATCTCAGGGACTTATGGCGTGCTGATCCACATCGAAGGAGGGGAGGATATGACCCTCGGCGAGGTCACGCAGGCAGGCGAGATCATCATACAGAAAGCGCCGAATACCGGGCGGATAGTATGGGGGGCAAAAGTGGAGGAATCCCTTGCAGGCCGTGTCAGGGTGACGGCCGTGCTGACCGGGGTTACTGATCCGGATAAATTGAAGTAGTAATTAAGATTGATTTTGTATCAATACATTTCTCAACATCAATCATACTGTTGTGCAGAAGTATAGTAATCACAGGTTGCTAATTGAGCCCGGTTGAGAATATTCATTTACGCAGGAGGACAAGGATATGAATTTGCTGAAATTGAAGTTTGATGAAGCATTATGCATAATTACAGGTTTTCAAGCGCTTGATGTGGGTTTTACATATTATGCAATTGAAATCTTAAAGCTTAACGAGGCAAACAAATTAATGTACTATATCTTTAACAATTTCGGATTCATGATTGCTTTGTTTTTCAAGATAGCATATATCGCTGCAATCGTTTATTTCTGTCACAGGTATTTTAAACCCGGAGAAAAGTTCAGTTACTTCGCTTTGATCTTATTTTATAATTTTGTTTTGTTCAATAATGTTCTTATGATTTTCTCAAAATTAGCACAAATAAATTAAAATATATTAATAAAAAAATATTAATAAAATTGAAAAAACTCTTATTTCGAAATCCTTATTTAGTATGGCATTGAAATCGTTTTATTAGAACTATATGGAACTGACCAAAATCGAGAAGATCCTGAAAAAGGACCCGGAAGAAGCGGCGGAAGAATTATTAAAAGAAGTTGAAAAAGTATATGGGGAAGTGCCTTATATTCTTAACTTCATGAAGCAATCGCCTGAATTGCTTGTCGCGAAGGTTCTCTATGAGAATGCAATAGTCAGGGAATTCAAGCGATTGGATGCAAAAACGATCGAGCTTATATCGATAGGCGTATCTGCCGCTCTGCGATGCGAGCATTGCCTTAAACTGCATATCCGTGTCGCCCAGAGGCTTGGAGCAACAAAGGAAGAAATTTTTGACGCCATATTGATAGCAGGTTCATTATCCAATGCAGCCGTGCTTGCTGAGGGCACACGGGCAATGGATTCCGAGAAGCTCGGGCTTAAGGATGAATGCGGGGTGTGCGGGATACCCAAAGAAAGAGACGACGAATAGGAATCAGGAGCAACTATTTTACTAACTTCTGTCAGTGTATGTTGACAATTTTATTAAATACTAATTTTAGTTTGTACTAATCAGGGTTAGGGTCATCGCCTTGGATTCGTTCCAAGTACATTTATCATCTGGATAAATTCGGTGAACGCCTCTACTTCTTTAGCAATAACTTCATCTTTCGTCATTGAAATGCTCATTTCCCCATCCACGGTGAGCATATCAGGTCCTCTTCTTACAAGCCTGTCAATGCCGTCGCTTGAGAGTAGTTTCTTGATCTCGGGATCGTGAACGAATGCCCTGCCCGGGAAGAAAACAGTCTCTTTAACCTTCGATAAATCAAGTGTCATGATATCTTCAATGGTTATAAGGCAGCCGACATCTTTTTTGACTGGGATGACATTCACCAGCCCGCCCAGCTTATCGAAAATCTCAGCTATCAGAGGCGCTGCGACTTCACCCGTTATTATGGTGGCTTCTTTTGTGGGTTTTGGAAGCCCCGAAAGTACATGAGGTTCATTTCGTATGGCGAACGGAGAACCGGTTTCTGGGTCGTACAGCGGTGTGCCGGTGACTCTGAACTTAAACCTGTTATTTATATCCTCTACGATGGATTTGAACTCAGAAAGGGTATGAGATGCAACGCCTTCGATCAATGGGGCATTACCAAGGATCAGACCCTGTTCATAAGCGTTGGCAAAACGCATCAGGATCAGGCCCTTCACACCCATTTCTTCAAGGTCTGCGCAAGTTTATAAAAGTACATCGCCGTCATTCACTCCGGGGATCAGCACAGCAGCGGCATAGACATCGCATTTTTCTGCAAATGCGCGGAGCGCATCGAGTGAATCTTCGGGCGTCCTGTCATTCATGTATTTCCGCCGAAGCTCAGGATTTGTAGAAAAAACAGTGAATGTAACCTCGGTCACTCCCTGTCCTGTGAAAAGTAATGCATCATCTTTATTCAGTCCTTTTCCACTTGTGTAGCCGAGGTGTATGGGTTTTTTATATTGTGAGAGGAATTTTATCAATGGTTTAAGCTCGGGATAGCAACTGACATCCCCTCCCCCGCTTACATTGAATTTTGATATGTTTTTATTAAAAAAAACTGCCTGGCTCACTTCCTGTGCGACCATGGAGAACGGTTTAAACCCGGAATATCCTTCCTTTACGTTTTTCGTGCAGTAATTACAGCCTTTCTGGAACGGAAGGCAGTGTTTGCATCCGAAGGCAGGGATTTCTTTTACTGCCCTGAAATAACAATACCTGCAAAAACCGCTACAGTCAAGTCCTGGCCTTCCTCCGATGTCCGCAAGTGCTTCCATGCATGTATGAAAGGCAAGGGATTCTAATAAATCTATTGGAGGATGCAATCGTTTTGATAACGGTAATCTATTTATAAGAAGTAGTAGTAATTATCATTATGGTAATAATAGTAATGATGGGGAAAACGAAACAACCAATACTATTATAAGAAAGACCAGGAGGTAAATGTATGAAGTACGCTATAGGAGATATCGTAAAATTCAAACTCGAATCCGGTGAAATACAGAAAGGGAACATACAGTTTATTGAAAAGAAAAGCAAAGGGGAAATATTATATATAAACAGCTTCAGCAGATGGGCATATAAGGTGCCTGATAAAAGGATCATATCCCGGGTTCGGGGAAAGAAATAATTTCCTCTCATTTTTCCACAATCTTTATTATTCCGGGCTCCTTCTTACACTTGAATTGTCAGGCAAAGCAATATTTATATAACTAATTATTTTTAATTTAAAATATTTATGAAACGCAGAATTGTAGTAACCGGAGGAGCAGGTTTTATAGGAAGTAATTTAGTTGACGCCCTGCTCTCGGAAGGGAATGAAGTTACCGTTATTGATAATCTAAGTTCCGGAAAAATGGAATTTCTCGAATCACATACCTCCGATAAAAAGTTTAAACTTATAGAAACCGATCTCCTGGAGTTTGAAAAGCTTAAAAAAGCCATCAACGGCGCTGAGATAATATTTCATCTCGCAGCCAACCCGGATGTCCGTCTTGGTGCTGAAAACACAAAGATCCATCTCGAGCAGAACATCATTGCCACATACAATGTGCTTGAAGCCATGCGTATTAACGGGCAAAAAAATATCGTTTTCACATCTACCTCCACAGTTTACGGCGAGGCATCGATCATCCCGACGGCGGAAAATTACGGCCCGTTAATCCCCATTTCCCTTTATGGCGCTTCAAAACTGGCATGCGAGGCACTCATAACTTCATATTGCGGAAGCTTTGATATGAAATCCTGGATCTTCAGGTTCGCGAATATTGTGGGTCCTCACGGTACTCACGGGATAATAGTGGATTTCATAAATAAACTGAAAAAAGATCCTGAGACCCTTGAGATCCTGGGAGATGGGGAGCAGCGGAAATCCTTCCTTCATGTTTCTGACTGTGTGGAAGCGATGTTATTTTCATTGGAGAGGAGCCGAGATATTGTAAATATTTTCAACATCGGCTCAAAAGATACAATAAATGCGACAGAAATAGGTGAAATCGTAGTTGATGAGATGGGCTTAAAAAATGTTAAATTCCGATACACCGGAGGAAAACGCGGGTGGAAAGGGGACGTTCCCAGGATGATGCTCTCCATTGATAAGATACGGAAGCTTGGCTGGGAGCCTGTTCATAATTCCAGGGAAAGTATCGTTGAAGCAGCCCGGAGCCTATTAAGGAATGAGTAAGTTATTCTGCCCGAAATGCGGCAATGAGACCGGGATTTTTTATGATAACGTATGTGAACAGTGCTTTATTGGAAATAAAAAGCTGATCGAATGCCCCCGGGTTGTTTATGCACGGATATGCCCGGGATGCGGATCTTTTTTTAAGAAAGGGAAATGGCTGCAGGAGGGGGATGAAAACGAAGCTATCGTCCATTGCGTAAAGGATAACCTGAAGTTGAATAAAGAAGCACAGGATATAGAACTGGAATTATCCCCTAAGCAGCTTGACCATTCAAGATATCAGGTGCATATGGAGGCGAAGGCAAAAATCAGCGGGGCACAGATAAATGCTGCACAGGATGCCCAGGTCAGGATCAACTGGGAAACGTGTGAGACCTGCAGCAGGGTTTCGGGAGGTTATTTTGAGGGAATAGTGCAGATCAGGGCCGACAGGAGGATCCCGACAGCAGATGAGATCAAAAAATGCCTGGACATAGCGGGGGATGTGGCGTCGCGTGCCCAGGAAAAAGGGGACAGGCTTGCGTTTATCGCGAAAACCGTGGAACTTGATGAGGGTGTCGATCTATATGTGGGCCTGATGAAGCTTGGCAAACAGATTTGCAGGGCTATAATCGATGCTTTTGGCGGCAGGTTCACGGAATCGCCAAAACTTGTGGGACAGAAAAACGGGGAAGACCTTTACAGGATCACTTTTGCCCTGCGCCTTCCTGAATTCGTGCGCGGGGACATAATAAACGCGGACGGTAAGGTTATCGAGGTGCAAAGCTGCGGAAAGCATGTAAGCGGTATCGATATCGAGACCGGAAGAAGGTTCATGGAGAACTTTGAGAACCTGATGGATGTGAAAAAATTAGGGCGGCGTGATGATGCTGTCCAGGCTGTACTTGTGGCGGATGAGGGAAGAACCATCCAGGTATTGGATCCCGAGACGTATGATACGGTCACTCTCAAAAGGCCGGAATTCCTGAGCGCTGAGCCCGGGGATGAGATAAAGATAATAAAGACCGATAAAGGGCTTTATGTTCTGCCGTGAAAGCCCAGGATTACGATAATGCAGTTATTATCAGAACTCCAGGTTTCTGGTCCTACTTCGATTCCCTCACGATCAGCACCGGCCCATCCTTCCCAATAATAACCACCTTTTTCTTAGCCTCGATATGCTCCTCAGACTTTGCCATCCAGTATTCCCCATGATACCTGGCATAGCCTGTTTTCCCCGGAGATAAATCATCGATCGTCTCAGCAATATCCCCGACTATATCCTCGCCTATCACAGGCTTTTTCATTCTTATCAGCATCATCTTATAAACGGCAAAGGCAAGAAATACCCCGAAAACAATAGCAGGCGCAAGAAGACTGATAAGCATGGTCGTCTGGAATTGGATGGAATACATTCCGGGATAGCCCATGGGTACAAGCAGTATGCTGCCGAGAACGACACATACTATTCCTGCAACACCGATCAGGCCGAAGGTGGATATGTGCAGTTCGAACAATAACAGCGCCATTCCAACCGCGATCAGGAAAATAGCTGCAATATTCACAGAGAAACCCAGTCCTATAAGCCCGAGGCTTATTGAAATAACCCCGAATATCTCGGCTCCGAAGCCAGGACTTGTAAGCCCGAACACGAGCGAGTATATGCCAATCAGCAATAGCAGGGCTGCCAGGATCGGATTTGAGAGTACGTTCAGGATCAAAAGGCGAGCCGATGGCGAATAATAGCTAAAAGGTTCCCCGGCGGTCTTAAGTACCCTTCCTTTTACCTTCATTCCATCCACTTTTGTCAGTAAATCCTCGATGCTCGGCGAAACAACTTCTGTCACATTTACATCTTTTGCCTGCTCGGCGTCCAGATTCAGGTTTTCAGTAACAAAATCACCTGCCGCTGTCACATTCCTTCCGTGCTGCTTTGCCTTTTCCTGCGCAAGTGCAACCACTGCATTCACGATCTTTTCTTCCGTGATCGGTTTTAAACCTTCAGAAGTTATTTGAACCGGCTGTGCCGAACCTATGATCGTATTCGGGGCCATGGCAGCTACATCAGAGCCAAGAAGAATGAGCGTCCCTGCCGACCATGCAGTGGCGCCCTTCGGGTACACGTATCCTATCACCGGCACAGGCGAAGCATCGATATGCTCAAGGATTTTTCTTGTATCATCAAGCCCGCCACCTGGAGTGTTCAGGGTGATCACCAGCGCCTGTGCGTTTCCAAGCCGGGCACTTTCAAGCGCCTCACTTACAATATCGGCACTGGCAGAAGTTATTGTGTCCTTCAGTTCAACTACAAGCACCTGCGCATTTACAACATGTACTGAGGCCAAGGCAATAAGTAAAAAAACAAATGAAGGCACAAATCTCATTACTTCACTTCGCTTCAGTTTTGGTGAAAGCCTTTGTCAAGCCGGCAATGGTACCTGCATCGCTTCCCGGTGCGCCAGTTGTGACTACGATCATATTCTTTTCCCTTGCAATCTCGGCAAGCGTCTGGAGTTCCCTGAGCTTCATTGCGATCGGCACTTTCTGGTAAAGTTCGGCAGCTTCCATCATCTTCTGGCTTGCCTGGAATTCCCCGTCCGCAAGGATTATTCTCGACCGCCGCTCCCTTTCAGCCTCTGCCTGTTTTGCTATAGCCCGCATCATCGACTCGGGCAGGGCAACATCGCGTATCGTGACTGCTGTTATCTTTATACCCCATGGTTCTGTTGCTATATCCAGTACCTCCTGGAGTTTTTTATTAAGTTCTTCCCGCTTTGAGAGCAGGTCATCCAGTTCGATCTGCCCCAGGATGTCTCTCAGAGTTGTCTGGCCAAGCATGCTTGTGGCTATCCTGTAATTCTCGACTTTTGTTATTGCATTCGTGGGCTCGACGACACGATAATAAATGACGGCATCCACGTCCACGCTCACGTTATCCCGGGTGATTATGGTCTGCTTGGGCACATCGATTGTAATTATCCTCAGGTCGACCTTTACCGGGCTGTCCAGGATAGGGATAATCAGGAATATTCCCGGCCCTTTTGCCCCAAATAACCGCCCCATCCTGAATATTACAACGCGCTCGTATTCACGAACCACTTTGATGGACTGTGCAAGTATTATTAATACCAATACCAAGACAACAACTGCTGGAATTATATCTACCATATATCCGCACCTGATTTTTTATACGATGATGTTATATAAAGACTTTCTCTCCAATTTCAAGAATATGCCTGCTTCTTCAGCGGGGGTTTTCCACATAACCACATATGCGACGCACAAATTATAACATTTGTCCATATGTTTCAAAAAATCTTTTGCCGGTTCAGAATTCTTGAAGCCTCCCAGTAACCTATATATACCATCATCACTAACTTAAGGTTAGTAACCTCAAGACACTAACTTAAGGTGAAGCATAAACATGGAATCAGCACAACTCCTGGACATACTCGGAAACGGCAATCGCAGGAAAATCCTGCAGCTCCTGGCAAGCCGGCCCTGCTATATGAGCGAGATAGCAGAGAGACTGGACGTCGGGGCTAAAGCCATACTCGGGCATCTTCTGCTCCTTGAGAGGGCAGGTCTGATCGAAGCCAGCGTGGATGAACAGCGGCGCAAATATTTCCATATCACGGACAACCTGCGGATGGAGATATTTGTGTCGCCGTACTCCTTTGAAATCAAGACCACGACCATAGCTGTCTCAAAGCATGAGAAGTCAGCCCATGCGATTGCAGACCTGAAGTCCCTGTATAGCGATATACAGGAACTGATGCAGCGGCGGCAGGAGATAATGCGCGAGTACCAGGAAGTCCAGTCAGGCATTGCTGAAGCGATGGGACAGAGCATGGATGCCATCGAGGAGATCACAGAAGACTCTGTTGAGGCTGAGATACTCTATGCCCTGCTTAAAAGCCCGATGAGCAAGCGTGCGCTTTCCATGCAGCTTGAGATACCGGAATATGTGCTTGAGGATTATCTTTCAAGAATGGAAACAAAAGAAATGATAAAATCGGACAGAACAGACAGAAACAACTATAGCATAGGATAAAGAAAATATATATTCGGAGGTTAGAAAAAACATGTTCAGAAACTGGAGAAAAACCGAAAAGGGGTTTTTTGACCAATTTGAAGCGGAAATCGAGGAAATGAATGAAACGATGAACAGCATGATGAAAGATCTCGGGGACAAACCTGCGGTCTACGGATTCAGCATGCAGGTCGGACCTGACGGCGTTGCGCATGTGGAGCACTTCGGTAATGTAAGGCCGATGGGACAGGCTGTTCAACCTGAGAACAATATCAGGGAGCCCTTCACAAGTTCCATGATCGATGAAAAGAATGGCGAATTCATTATCACGGCAGATATGCCGGGGATAGGGAAAGAGGAGATCGAAGTCAGTGCGACAGAGGATGAGGTCTTCATCAAAGCCGAAAGCGGCGAGCGGAAATATTACAAAAATATCAAAACCCCGGCCCCGGTCGATCCAGGTACTTCAAAAGCAAAGTACAACAACGGCGTGCTGGAAGTGACGCTCAAGCTCAAAGAACCCGACAAGCCTAAAGGAATGAAAGTAAAAATCGAATAGATCAATAAATAAATCGAATAAATAGATTAATTAATAGAGCATAAGAGTAAATATATGGATAAAAAAGATAAAACCGTGGCTTTAAAAGTCGCTGAAGCAAAATCCTATGATGCGGGCAGGGGAATTGCACGCATCGACCCTGAAGTTACCTACGAACTCGGTCTGCAAACAGGCGATGTCATAGGCGTCGAAGGAACGAAAAGGACAGCAGCGCTGGTATGGCCGGGTTATCCTGAGGACAGCGGCTCGGGATTGATGCGTATTGACGGCACTGTAAGGCGAAATGCCGGCGTCAGTATCGATGACCGGGTACAGATACGGAAGATCCAGACAGGCCCGGCCGAAAAAGTCCTGTTCGCACCCACGCAGCCCCTGAAGATCCAGGGAGGTGAGGCATACCTTTCCCACAACCTGGAAGGACGGGTCATCACAAGGGGAGATGCCGTTGAACTTAATATTATGGGAAGGCGCGTGGACCTCGTGGTGATCTCGATAAAACCCGTCATGGATTCGGTCATAATCAGCGACGGCACGGCTATAGAGATAAGCGAGAAGCCGGCAAAAGAGCTTCCTACCATCCCGAGGGTTTCGTATGAGGATATTGGCGGTCTCGGGGACGAAGTCAGGAAAGTGAGAGAGATGATAGAACTTCCGCTTCGCCATCCTGAGATATTCGAGCGCCTGGGCGTTGAAGCCCCGAAAGGCGTGTTGCTCCACGGTCCGCCCGGAACGGGCAAAACCCTCCTTGCAAAAGCCCTTGCCTCGGAGACGAATGCAAATTTCCATACGCTTAGCGGCCCAGAGATAATGAGCAAGTTTTATGGCGAATCAGAGGAGAGGTTGCGTGAGATCTTCAAGCAGGCTGAGGAGAATGCCCCCAGCATAAT
>CABMIA010000009.1 GCA_902386085.1 uncultured archaeon | reverse complement strand
TCGTATATCCTTCCGTCGAGTTCATCCGCATATACTTTTGGCTGCGTCGGGACAAGTTCGTCAATGTTAACGGGCTCGCGTACGACGTCTACATGGATATTGTGAATGGCCTCAAGAGTTTTCTTTAGCGTCCAGACTTTTTGTGGACTTGTCCTCTCTATATGCGACCGGATGACATCTGAATTAGTAATAATACCCCTCAGGTGCCCGTTCTGATCGACTACCGGTAGTTTCGGCTTGCCAGACCTGAATAATACCCGGGCCACGTCGCTCATATCCATCTCGGTGTCTGCCACAAGGACGTCCCTGCTCATCACGTTGGCGATTTTCTCATCCAGGCCTTTCTCAAGCAGTCCTGCCGCAGATACGTATCCCGTGACTTTGCCATCCTCCACCACAGGAAAACCATCATGCCCTGTTCTTCGTATCAGGTTTATGACATCTTTGACCGTATTGCCCGGGGATACTGTATCTACTTCCTGCGTCATGTAATCCTTGACTTTTGTATGGTCGGCCATTGTGACATCTATTGGGCTGTCTTACGTAAATGGTTTTTCCTATAAAAATCCACGCCAACCTTTATTATCCATTGAAATCAACCTCTGATGGGTGAAAAAATTACGAACGACCAGAACAGGATGCTTCTTGATATCCTGAAAGAGGCGATCTCGATTGAGATATATGGCAAGGAGTATTATTCGATATTCAGCGAACTTATTGAAGATGAAAATGCAAAATCGATCTTCAGGGGACTTGCAAGGGATGAGGGGGAGCACAGGGAACTTGTCGAAAAGGAATATAAAAAGATAGCAGGAAAACCTGTTGCCATGGGAATACTGGATGAGGATAACAGGAAAAAAGCACGGGAAGTTTTTCCGGAATCCCTCGAGCCGATGAACATAACTGAGACAAAAGATGTGCTGAAGCTCGGAATAAGGACTGAAGAGAGATCTGTTGAACTTTACTCAAAAAGCGCGCAAAAGACTGAAAGCAAGTCAAGTAAAGACCTGTTCCAGAAACTCGTGCATTTCGAGGAAGGCCACAAGAAAATTCTTGAGGACGCGCTGTATTACCTTGAGCAGGAAGGCACCTGGTACGGTTATTCCCCTCCCACGATAGAGGGATAGATGGGCCTGCTCTTTGGCACGGCGGGCACACCTATCAGTTCAAAAGGGAACGACAGTTTGTCGGGCATAGAGAGGGTTAATGAACTCGGTCTTGGCTGCATGGAGCTTGAGTTTGTTCGGGGAGTAAAAATGGGCGAACGGACTGCCCGCAAGGTGGGTGAAACTGCAAAGAGGCTTGATATAAAATTAAGCGTTCACGCCCCGTATTATATCAACCTCAACGGTGAGGGGGAAACGCTCGTCAAAAGCAAAGAAAGAATCCTTAATTCCGCGCGGATCGGTCACATCTGCGGGGCAAAAAGCGTGGTCATCCACGCAGGTTTTGCGCAGGGAGGCTCACGGAAGGCTGTATATGAAAAAATAAAAGGCCAGCTAATTGAGACCCGTGAGAAATTAAGAAGCGAGGGCATAGCAATCACGTTGCGAATCGAGACCATGGGGAGGAACTCGCAGTTCGGAAGCCTTGATGAAGTGCTTGAAATTACGGAAGTGGAAGGTGTCCTGCCGTGCATTGATTTCTCGCACCTTCACGCTATAACCGGGAAAAATAACTCAAGAGAAGAATTCGGTTCGATCCTGGCGCGAGTGGAGGGAAAGCTCGGGCGTGACGGGCTTGACAATATTCATATACACGTTTCGGGAATAGAATATTCGGATAAAGGGGAGAAACGACATCTTGTATTTGCAGAATCGGATTTAAAATACAAAGAGCTTGCGCAGGCTTTTGCGGATTTTGACATAAAAGGGATGGTCGTCAGCGAAAGTCCGAATCTTGAAGTGGATGCGCAGCTCATGAAAAAAGAATATGATATGAGAATATCACAGTCTGCGTCCCGGTAATGGATAATTTAAACTTAATACAGCCGCCTGCGTCTGTTATTCCGCTGTACCCTTCTGACAATGGGCTTATTCGTCCTTCCCTGCGGCTTTCTTATTGCAGCTTTCTCCATGATGGGCATTGACTCTTCCATTATCTCAACATCATACTCTTTCAATATGGCTGAAAAATTATCATAATCCTTATTTGCAAGGATATTTATCGCCTTTCCTTCGGCCCCTGCCCTCGCAGTCCTTCCTATCCTGTGGATATACTGCTTGCTCTCACGTGGAATATCATAATTGTAAACATGGGATACACCGTGGATATCAAGCCCTCTTGCAGCAACGTCCGTGCATACAAGGACACAGGATTGCCCGGAATGGAATCGGTCCATGACATTGTTCCTTTTTCCCTGAGGCAATCCGCCATGAATGGCCATCGCATCTATGTCTGCAAATCTCAGGTTTTTTGCAACTTTGTCGGTATTTCTCTTTGTATTGCAGAAAACCATGACGAGCTTTGAGTTTTCATGCTTCAGCAGATGCACGAGTAATGAAAATTTCAGATCTTCCCCGACATCATAATATGTCTGGACAAGTTTTTTCGGATCGACATATGATTCTACGGAAACCTGCAGCGGCTTTTTCATGTGGTTCCTGGCAAGCCTTACAACGTCCTTTGAGATCGTTGCCGAGAAAAGAAGGGTCTGCCTTTCCTGGGGGCATTTCCTGATTATTTTCTCAACATCATCTTTAAAGCCCATATCGAACATCCGGTCTGCTTCGTCAAGCACGAGGGTTTTTATTTTGCCCAATCGAATAGAATTTCTTGCGATATGGTCAAGTATCCTGCCCGGTGTCCCAACCACAACATCCGCAGTACGCAATCCCTGGATTTGCGGATTGATCCCTACGCCCCCATAGACTGCAATGATTCCTAATGGTCTGTACTTTGAAAAATTCTTCAAAGCCCTTGCAACCTGCTCAGCCAGTTCTCTGGTTGGGGTCAGGACTAAAGCCTGGATACCTTTTCCACGCTCGGAACTCTGCAAGATTCCGGCAGCAAACGCAAGCGTTTTTCCCGAACCTGTCGCAGAACCTGCTATAACATCTTTTCCTGCAAGGATCAGAGGGATGGATTTTTCCTGTATTTCACTTGGACTTTCGAACTTCTCATCATTTATTGATTTCAAAACGGGCTCACTGATGCCCAATTCTTTAAAACTTATCATAATTTTTTTGAAAAAGCGTAATGCTATTTCTTATTGACCTCGTTAATTTATATTGGAAACAATTAAGAGCTATAAGCACAACTTTATAAAAGTTAGATTAATTTACTGCTTAAAAGTTTATTATGAATAATGCTTAACCACTTTTATTTGTACAGTTAAGCAGAATATCACAATGGACTTAATGCAGGTATATGCAGATAAACCTTATGGAACATGAGAAAATGACATGATAATGTGATAAATGAAGATGCAAACTCAAACAAAATTATATATAGCCCGCACGCAATCGCGTTTAAGATCATTTAACTTTAGGAAATGAGTGATAGATGAATAAGGAGGAATCAGAATGGAAAACAACAAATTGAACTTATTGACGGTGGGCATGCTTGCCGTTGTGCTTATTATGACGTCAGGCATTGCTGCTGCTTCAACACCGAACTTGACATTGACGCCACCAACTCCGGCCCCCACGCCCGTTGTAATAAATATGAGCGATCCAATCCAAGCTATTGCGGACTACTTTAACGGAAACATAACAAAGGAGGAAGCCATAGGGACGGTAGCAACTCTACCCGCCCTTAGCATGTCAGCAACTCCGATCAGTTTAGCCATAAATATCCCAACGAACGTGACCTTTATAGTTACAAGTACAGGTGTGCCAATTAGCGGCGCATCGGTTACTCTCGCGGGCGCAGCCTCAGGAAACGGGGTAACCGATTCCAGCGGCAGCGTTGTCATTAATATTAACGCAACAAGCACGGGAACAATCTCCGCAACTGCGAGCAAGTCAGGATTTACAAGCGCAGGTACAACAATTATCGAAACAATGGTCAATGGACTTCCCATACCTATGCCACCCATGCCTGCGCCCACCCCAGCCCTTATAAACATCACAAACCTTGAAATTTCACCGCAGTATGGCAATTATGATTTGCAGACTGGCAAGAGCAAAACAATATTTGTGACAGTCAGAAACAAGGAAAACAGATCTGTGACTGTAATGCCAGTGGTTGTGATAACTCCTTACAGCATGTATTCGATAGAGAAGGAATGGGTAGCGTTCTCGCCAGCTAACGCCGATATACCTGCCGGAGGCAGCCAAAGGTTTACAATTAACCTGACTGTGCCTAAGAATGCGTCCACGGGAAGCTATAATGGCCAGATTGCTTTCACTGACGAGGTAATGCCCACATCATATCCTGAACCTTATCCAAATTATGTTCATTACATGAGCCTTTCAATCAATGTGTGGACACTGCCCGTGGTCCAGATAATGACATCGTACATAAGCGACCAGCTTGAAGCAGGAAAGGAGTATGACTATGAGATAAGGCTGAAAAATACGGGAAATGAACCTGTAAACATAAGCCCGGTAATCGGGAGCGATACCTCTAATTACGGGCCTTATTACACACCCCCGGCATTTACGGATGATGCAATAACAATTACCGCACCCCAGGCCATTCCCGCAAATGCCACCGGGACGGTAAAAGTCCACGTCAATGTGCCTGCCGATTCCGCGGGTTCTTACAATGGCTGGATAGAACTTGGCATAGATGACCCGTCAATCATGGAAGGACAGGGAAGAGTGAGCCTTAGCTTCAATGTCTGGAAGCAGCCGGTTGAACCGTTTGCCAAAAACTTCAGTCTTATGGAAGCATCGCCCATTACAATAGAGATAACAGGATCAAGCTACTCCAGCTACCCGTATCCAGTGCCTGCTTCAGGCCAGATTATGACAGCGAAACAACCATCGTTTGAAGTATCTCTTGAGGGTATTGCAGGAACTGTTGTGCTTAATCTGACAAAGACCGTGGTGAAAGGAAGCGTAAGCGTTGGAGGTCAACCCATGCCTTGGGGAAATGATAATGCCGCGTACCAGGAGATGAATCCGCAATATATAGAAACATACAAAGCTAATGTCTCTGCCGGCGACTGGAAGCTGAAAGTGATGCCAAGTAATACCCAAAGCTTTGATTACACGATAACGATTGGAGGTTAACCCTCTAATTTTTCAAAAAATCTTCAGGGAATTGCCACTGCGGACAGGTTTATTACGCAACAATATTATACCGCAATTGTAGCTTCAGGTGAAACTATGACAGGGAAAAAGATTTTGATTATGGTTATTTTGATTGTGCTGGCGGTATTTATGCTTGGATGCACCGAGAAATCCCAGCCTGCACAGATAGGGAAAAATAGAATAGTCACCATCGAAACCAATAAGGGTACGATCAAATTTGAGCTTTTCGAAAAAGAGGCACCCATCACTACAAAAAATTTCATAGACCTGGCACAGAGCGGATTTTATAATGGTCTCATATTCCACAGGGTTGAGCCAGGATTTGTAATCCAGGGCGGGGATCCTAAGGGAGATGGCACGGGCGGTTCAGGTAAGACCATTCCTCTTGAGATAGCTCCTTCACTGACTCATAAGAAAGGTGCAGTGGGTATTGCCCGCTCCGGCGACCCGAACAGTGCGTCATCCCAGTATTATATAGTCCTTGCAGATTCAAAGTTCCTGGATGGGAAATATGCAGTATTTGGACAGGTCATTGAAGGACAGGATGTTGCCGAAAAGATCGCGGTAGGGGATAAGATACTGAAGATCACGATAGGAGAGAAATGATATGTGGTTGATTTTTTGGTATTTGTTGAAGGCCGCATTCGTACCATATTTGAAGCCGGGACAATTTCTTATTTTTAATTATATTGTATAAATTATAAAAAATGTCTTTTTATGAATCTTACCGTTCTTATATATAAGACCCCTGTCACTACCAGAACAAGAAAGAAAAGCTGTGGACTGCTCCATGCATTGTATCCCCGCATATAGAACAGTAACCCAAGCGATAAAATTATAGTGATCCCTGGCACGACAAAAATAAAGTTATCCGGGTATGCGAGTTCTTTAACTTTTTCTCTTATCATCATTTGTCTTAGCTCCTTTAAATTAGGTATCGCGTAAAGGATGGGTTGATGGCATAAGGGACTCCCACTCCTGGGCTTTAGGATCCACACCTGTCCATTATCCTCTAAATCTATGTCTGTCCGCTTAATATAAATATTTATTCACATAAATACTAATAATTCTTATGATAATGATATTTTTGCGATCTATAACAATTCAAGAGTTGGAAGGCTTTATTTCTACCATGCGATCCTCGTTAGATGTTTTTCAAAAGCTGAACGGTAATACATTTTACTTTTTGAAAAATTATTTTATATGATTTTTCATTTTTTAAACCGGAACAGACATAACTGATAAATATTACTATATCATCTCAAAATGAAGTCAGGAGAATTCCATTGGAAGATGTGATCATAAAAATCAATGGCATGATGTGCAGCCACTGTGAAAAAACAGTTAGTGAAGCCGCACTTGGTGTTAAAGGAGTTTCAAAAGCAAAGGCTGATCATAAGAAAGGCGAGGTGAAAGTTTCTTTTGACACGAAAGTCACAGACCTTGAAACGATCAAAAGCGCAATTATGGCGTCGGGATACAAAGTAATAGATGAGGGTGAGGCCTGCCCCCTTCCGG
This sequence comes from uncultured archaeon, assembly GCA_902386085.1. Classification (GTDB taxonomy): domain Archaea; phylum Halobacteriota; class Methanosarcinia; order Methanosarcinales; family Methanoperedenaceae; genus Methanoperedens. The sequence continues at coordinate 6,885 of CABMIA010000009.1, read as the reverse complement.
CCGGGCAGCCGGTTATCAGGCAAGAAGCAAAGCAAGAGGCTCGGGAAGGTGGATTGAAAAAAATCTCCATCAAGATCACCGGAATGACCTGTGCATCATGCGCCCAGAATATCGAAAAGGCGCTCAACAATATTGAGGGGGTCAAAAGCGCGTCCGTAAATTTCTCATTTGAAAAAGCTGCAGTTGAATACGATCCTTCAAAGGTGAACCCTAAAACGTTTGAGGATACCATCACCTCACTGGGTTACGGGGTTGCAAAGAGCGAAGTCACATTAAAGGTCGGCGGGATGCACTGCGCCTCATGCGCGATAAACATCGAAAACGCACTGAAGAAAACCGGAGGCATAGTAAATGCGGATGTCAGTTTCCCGCTTGAACGCGCCAGGATTGCATACGACCCCGAACTTGTCTCTGTTCCAGACATTAAAAAAACAATTGAAGATGTTGGCTATACCGTTTCAGAGCAACTTGAAAAATCAGATGCTGACAGGGAGCAGAGGGCGCGGGAAGAAGAGATAAAAAGACAGAGGATCAATTTTATTATCGCGCTTATACTTGCAGTCCCGATCTCCCTTGGGGACATGGGACGGAACATGGGCTGGACATTCGTCCCTGATATTTTTAAGAACGATTACGTGCTTTTCATCCTTGCAACTATCGTGATGCTATTCCCGGGGCGGCAGTTCTTCGAGGGCACATATAAAGGACTGAGGCACGGCATGACGGACATGAACCTCCTGATAGCCACGGGAACAGGAGCGGCTTATACCATAAGCGTTGCAGCCACTTTTCTTGACCTTGGTGAGGCATACAAGCACACATACTACGATACTGCTGCGCTGCTTATCATGTTCATAGTGCTGGGGCGGTATCTTGAGGCACTCACGAAAGGGAGGACATCGGAAGCCATACGCAAGCTCATGGGGCTTGCGGCAAAGACGGCGCGCATCGTGGTGAACGGGGAAGAGAAAGAGATCCCAGTCGAGGATGTGAAGGTCAATGACATCGTGGTCGTCCGCCCTGGCGAGAAAATACCTGTGGACGGAAGGGTGGTTGAAGGTCTCACCGCGGTGGATGAATCCATGATAACCGGGGAAAGCATTCCTGTTGAGAAGACAGTCGGTTCTGAGGTCATAGGGGCAACGATCAACAAGACCGGAATGATCAAGTTCCGGGCTACGAAAGTAGGCAAAGATACCGCGCTTGCCCAGATCATCAAACTTGTCGAGGATGCACAGACCCGGAAAGCGCCCATACAGAAACTTGCGGATATAGTTGCAGGGCACTTTATCCTCGCTGTGCATGTGCTCGCGCTCCTGACATTTTTTTTCTGGTTCTTTATCGGATTTGAGAAATTCAACGTGCTTACAACCTTCGGGATGGGATTGACGTCCCCTTTCCTTTTCTCGCTGCTGATTTCCATCACAGTTCTAATCATTTCCTGCCCGTGCGCGGTAGGGCTTGCAACCCCTATAGCGATCATGGTGGGTACAGGCAAAGGCGCAGAGAACGGAATTCTCATCAAGGGCGGCGAAGTGCTTGAGAAAGCGCAGAAACTCGACACTATAGTTTTTGACAAGACAGGCACGCTGACAAAAGGCGAGCCAGAACTTACTGATGTTTTACCAATCAAAGGCACTGAAAATGATGTGCTCAGGCTTGCAGCCATCGCAGAGAAAGGCTCCGAGCATCCACTCGGCGAGGCTATCCTCAAAGGTGCGAAGGCGCGGGGTATCGATGTACCCGATGCCGGAGAATTCAATGCTATTCCGGGCAGGGGTGTTGAAGTTAAATACGGTGGGAAAAGAATCCTTATCGGGACCCGCAAACTGATGATCGATAACGGTCTTGACATAGCGCCGTTGAATGACAAGCTGGAAGAGCTTGAGCACAACGGGAAGACGGCCATGATTGTTTCTTCAAACGAAGAAATTGCGGGCATAATAGCGGTTGCAGATACGCTTAAAGAGACTTCAGCCGAAGCTGTGCGTGAACTGCACGCGATGGGTTTTTCTGTTGCGATGATCACGGGGGATAACAGGAGAACCGCTGATGCGATCGCAAAACAGGTAGGCATCGACAGGGTATTATCCGAGGTTCTTCCAGAGGATAAGGCAGTTGAAATCAAGAAACTCCAGGCTGAAGGACGAAAAGTGGCGATGGTAGGAGACGGTATCAATGATGCGCCGGCGCTTACACAATCCGACGTCGGCATCGCCATAGGGAGCGGCACGGATGTGGCGATTGAATCCGCGCAGATCGTGCTGATAAAGAACGACGTGCGCGATGCAGCGAAAGCGATCCGCCTTAGCAGGCTCACGCTCAACAAGATCAAGCAGAACCTTTTCTGGGCCTTCTTCTATAACTCAATCGGAATACCTATTGCGGCAGGTATATTGGATCCTTTCACAACGCCGCCGTGCCTGCTCAATCCCGCGATTGCGGCTGCTGCGATGGCCGCAAGTTCAGTCACAGTGACAATGAACACGCTGCTCCTGAAGCGCGTTAAATTAAAGGGGTGATTCATATGGAGAAAAAGCTCGGGGTTTATAGCCTGGCTGCAAGTCTTAGCACATCGATTGTTATTGTGCTCCTGTTCTATATCCTTGCGTTACAAAAAGTGAATGCGTATCCCGGGGTTTATGTGAAGGTTGATGTGTATGCAGGGATGGTATATGTGTTCATACTCTCGATGATCGTATCGGCATCGATATGGCCCGGGATTATTGAGAAAAGGTATTCGGTTAATATGTTACAAAAAAAAGTGTCTCAACAGGACGATAAGGAAAATAGCAGGCTAAAAACATAAAACTGAATTGCTGGCAGCCGCATTTGTATAGAAATAGAGCAGGTATATATCAATTAGGGGATATTTTAATTAATAACAAGACAACTTACAAAATATTGACTTGCATCAGGAGAAATGATGATTTCGCAGCTTCGAGATGAGAACGAGACACTACAAAAGTTTGTAGACAGCTGCAAAAAGTTATTCAATAATGATCTGGAAGCTATTGTTCTTTTTGGCTCACGTGCCAGTGGAGCGGCTAAAAAATATTCTGATTATGATTTCCTTGTTATTGTAGAAAATCTTCCCGCAGACTGGCGGGAGCGAGATACTATGGTTCTGGAACTTGACAGACATGGTATTTCTGATATTCTTCTGTACACTGAAAATGAACTGAAAGATGCGATACATGCCGTAAATCCGCTTATTATGAACATATTTGACAGACCTCATAAGGTATTATATGGAGAATTTTTCATCGATAGAATTGCCCGATTACATATTGAAGAAATAACAATGAAGAATATACTCCGAATAGGGAAAAACACATGGAAGATAGCCGGTGGAATAGATGTTTGAGGCTACAAAAATAGCAGAGGCTTTTCTCGCTGAATCAGAGATCGATCTGGTGTCAGCAGAACTGCTTTTTGGTAAGGGGATTTATAGCAGGGAGGTGTATTTTGCCCAGCAATCTTCAGAAAAAGCGATAAAATCTTGCCTTGCGCTCAGGAATATAATTTCTGGAGAACATAAAGTTACTGCCTTCTTTGAAGAAGAATTTAGTGAGGATTTTGATAAAAAAAATTTGATGAGATTTTGAAGAATTCCAGAGAACTTGAGGTTCTTGGAAAAAAACCAGATATCCTCTTTTTTCACACCCTGACAAACCTTTGTGGATTCCATCCGAGGAATATACAGAAGAAGATGCAAGAGAAGCGATAAGAAAAGCGAGTTTCATATTAGATTCATTGACGAAGTTTATCAATTCCCGATTGCGTTAATGCCAGACTATTCTGCAAACGAAGTAAATGAATTCAAGAGTTCGGTACGATTGCTGTTTAAAAATCTGTCCACGGCGCCCCCATCCCCCGCGCTCGCTTTGCGGCGCCGTGTGTTTGCCGGAGGGAGGAGGCGAAACCTTAGCAAGAATAGAAGGGAGTGAGAATATCAAGTGTCTTCTTCAAGGCATCTTTCCTTGCAGATAAATACCTGACTTTTCCCTAATTTTTCTCACTACAGGCTAATATTCAATATTAATCAATGCATTGGAGCCCTCCTTGTACCTGAGAAAGCGCTGGAATACTTGCGTCCAGATTATTTATAAATAAATGACGATTGAATTTGCGACGCCTTTGCAAGAAACAAAACAACCATAGGATGCGGATGCTGCGAAATCTTTATCGTCCTATCCAATTTTGCGTCAGAAAATTTTGAACCGCAGATGAAAGCGCCCAGAGTCGCGCCTCTGGAGGGCGCATTCACGTATGGCTTCGCAATACGTATCAGTAGCGCAGATGAACACAGATTTATTGTGCCTGGTCTGCACAGCACAGGCTCGCTGCCTGCCGGGCCGCGCCAGTGGAGGCGCTCGGAGAGGAGGCTGGGGTCTGATTCTGGGAGGTCGCTGGAAGGGGTATCAGAAGACATTATTTCATAATGAATTTTAAGAAAAGTCATTTCATGTGGTCAGTATTTCAATAGGCACGTTTTCTTCACTGGGAAGGAGGTTCAGTTTTTCAAATCCAATTACCCTTTTGTTTTTATCTTTTTTCAGTATTATTTCTTCCCCTGTTTCTTCGCTGATGAACTCCTTTTCTGGATCGTCAAACCATACATCAAGCGTGTTTGATTCACGGTTGATTACGACTCTAATTTTTCCCATATCTGAACACCTTCTTTTATTCTATCGGTTATATATATTGTAATAACGAATTCTTTGCTCTTATTTGCTACCACACACATATGGTAGTTTTTAGCTTGGTATTTTATTTCCCTGTAGAACAGGTAAACGTTTTCATCTACCCTGCTCTGGCGAATGAAATCGGGGTTTTCCAGAGTAACGACGGCATCGGATTTCATACCCTTTATATATGGATGCTTGATAGAGATGATATATTCCCAATAGGTCTTAGTTGTATATACCCTGAACCCCAATGGTGTAACTACATCAAAAAATAAATCATGCTTCTTGTCTATCATTTTGATACCTCAAGCACAGCTCTGAAACTCTTCTTACAGCAGGCAATCTGGCTGCCTGCCGGGCCGCGCCAGTGGCGGAGCTCGAAGGGGAGGGGGCTGGGGTCTGGTTCAGGGAGGGCGCAGGAAAATCGTATGTGGACGCCGGGGGCACTGGAATATCTGGCGCGCCGGTTATTTATAAATAATTTGCGATTAATTTGCGGCGCTTCCGCGAGAAACGTGGCAGGCGTTGAACACTGTTTGCATGGATGACACGGATTCGCACGGATGGAAAAGTGGATGAGATGATTTTGAGGACTGGAATTTTGAGATGCCCATATTTTAATAAATACACTGTAATTAATGTCCGGCGCTTCCGCAAAAAACGAACCGCAGATAAACGCAGATAAACGCAGATTTATTGTGCCGGGTCTGCACAACACATGCTCGCTGCCTGCCGGGCCGCGCCAGTGGAAGCGCTCGGAGAGGGGGCTGGGATTTACTGAGAGGGAAAACCAGATGGTTGAGGAGTTAAGGGGCATGATTTTATTGTTTAACCTCTTTGGGGAATTTCATTATATTTTCAGGCAAGGTAGAATATTTGTAGTGGTCGATTGCACTTCTCAATTCTACACACTTAATTCTTCAATGAAAGTATCAAAGTATCAACTACCTTGACCGCATCACGAGCTTCATCCAGAGAAACGTGCGGTTTGAGCTTATGGATACATTGCGCCCTGGATTCGACACTATTGTCTGTATTTATTTCACGTGTCACATAAAGAGCTGTAGCTAAGCGCTCAAGTTCTGCAACGCCTTTTTCACCAAATTTATCTGCGACAAATTTCACCATTGGATCATACTTTTTCAGAGTTTTTGGATAAAGCTTTCTTAATAATTTGCTACCTTTACCCGGAATAAAGCTTGGGCCATAAGGATCTGGTTGAAGCTGCAACCTTAAGAGCACATATGCCCGCATGGCCGTTAGTTCATCACACAGATCAAATGAGTATGGCCCGTGTTTATACAAAACAAATTCGAATTCCAAAGGGACATTGAAAAGTTCTTGAACGAAATATATTGCCTTCTGAATGTGGGTTTCCCCACACCAACTACCTTTTGCCCTGAGATTTTCTACCATTGATAATATCACAGCATCACGCTGTAATCTTTTCATATTTTCTCGACCTCCTCTTTCATAATAATAGCTTCACGCTTTTCTTTTAACCATTTTTCAGCCTCTCTTCGATAATCAGGATTAATAAAAACATAATCTACCGCAACAATAGGAACGGTCTTTAATGCCTCCGACATTGCAAGAGATGACGCAATGCGTCCGTCTACAGAGAGAACGGGAAAGTTAAGACCACTCCCTTTTTGCTTATACGTATCATATCTCACATTCGCTTCACCAAATTTTTTGCATGCCTCATCGAAGACTAATTTGCCGGCTTCAGGATTTTTTGCGATATCGATGGGGTTCCTCTGATATAATAATCTGAAATGTTCCCGATTAATTATACGTCGTGCTGGATCATATCCTGGATGTTTTTCATCTCTGGCAGCTTTAAATAACTCCACTGATATTTCATTGTCGGTCATCCGCAGATGTTCCTCTATCTCGATGGGAAGGTATCCGCCGGGAAACCATTTCTTGAGAAAATCTTTCAAATGAATATCATAGATGCGCCTGACGTGGTGATAATATAGTTGGGAATACATAAAGTATCTCGCCAGTACCAATGCTTCTGCTGAGTACAAGCCACCTCCTTCTATACCAAGGGAAGGTTCTGAAGAAATCCAATTAGCTTTTTGACTTAAAAAGCTACCTCTTTTTTCCCTATGACCTGGTTTTGATAGGAGGGCAAGCCATCGCCTCACCGACAGACTTAAATAGTTGATTAAGTCCCCCTCATGTG
>CABMIA010000008.1 GCA_902386085.1 uncultured archaeon | reverse complement strand
CGCCCATGTAAACCTCTGTTTTTATGCCAAATGCCGCGCCCGCCATTGCTCACGCAGTGCCGTGCTGGCCTGCGCCCGTCTCTGCGATGATCCTTTCTTTCCCCATGTACCTTGTCAGGAGCGCCTGGCCAAGGGTGTTGTTCAGTTTATGGGCGCCGCCGTGAACAAGGTCTTCGCGCTTTAAATATATTTTAACTCCGTATTCGCTGCTCAACCGTTTTGCATGGTACAGGGGCGAAGGGCGTCCCGCGAAATCCCTGAGATAATAGTTCAGTTCCTCATTGAAAACAGGATCGTCTTTGTATTTTTCGTACTGTTCTGTCAGTTCTTCGATCGCGGGCATCAATACTTCAGGTACGAACTGCCCTCCGTATTTGCCGAATTTGGTTGATTTGAGTTCCTGTTTCATATTCATTACCTGTCCAGTGCATGTACTAACTCGTATGTTTTATCGTAAATATTTCCCTGCATAATAGATGTTCCGACAAGGATCGCATCAGCCCCTGCGTCGATCATCCGCAGCGCATCTTCGGGCGCCGAAATCCCGCTTTCGCTGACGATTATCCTGCCGCCGGCGAGCGGCGCAAGTTTTTCGGTTGTTGATATGTCCACTTTTAATGTATTGAGATCCCTGTTATTAATGCCGATGATTTTCGTGGCTGTGGAAAGCGCAGTTTCAAGCTCATTTTTATTATGTACTTCCACGAGGGGTTCAAGACCGCAGGATATAGCATCATCAACGAAACCGTTTAATTTATTTTCCAGTACCCCAGCTATCAGCAGGATCAGATCGCTTTCTGTCTCGTATATCTGCGTTTTATCTATGATGAAATCTTTTCTCAAAACAGGAAGCTGCACTGCATTGCGGACGGATTCAAGGTTTTCAATGCTGCCTTTGAAAAACTCCGGTTCAGTGAGCACGGATATGGCTGCTGCGCCTGCTTTTTCCATCTGTACTGCGATCCCTGCTGCGTCTTCCGGGGTTACGGTTCTGATAAATCGTGTTGGAGAGGAAGGTTTAACCTCTGCGATCACCGGGATCAGTTTCTGTTTTTTCCTGGCTTTTATACTCTCAAGGACATCGCGTGAAGCCGTATTCGTTTTTTTATTCACGTGACGGGGCAGCCGTTTTTTAGTTGAATCGAGTATTTCGTTGATTTTTGGATGCATATTTTCCTTTTTATGTACATTTTAGTACATTGATGTACAATTATGTTCATTATATATAAGTGTTGTGAATTTCTTTTCGAATATCAAAAATTTTTATTTTCAAAGAAACTGCAATTTTATTAACCACTGCTAATTCAATTCATTTTTAATTTAATCTTTGTCAGTTTTTTCGGGTAGAAAATGGTACGAAAGATATTTACTTAGACCATCTAAATCTGGAAATAAAGAATAATAATTGATGCCAAATTTGTCTAGAGCATCTAAAATCTCTTTTCGTTTCTCCTCTTTCTCTTCTTTTTTAAGCTTAAATGAATATTTATTAAGAGCTATTACATATGAGAAGTCCTCATCGATTGCTTTGAATTTATTGTTGTCCAAATTGTGGACTGTAAACCATCCATCTTGAGCAGTTATTCTTTTAGTAATGTGATTGGGTTTGAATATTCCTATACTCTTCTGCTCCTCAAGTTTTTCTTTTGTGTTAACTATTTTATCGTGTTGGACAACTAAACGCCAGACAGCTCTATTTGAATCAGTTTCAGTTTCATTTTCATAGAAAGCAAACCATAAAGCTGCTAAAGGATTGGCTGTCCAATCTAATAATCTTGTAGACAATCCATGATGTTGTGCTAATGCAACCAAATCCCAATCGTATGGTTCATATTTTGAATTCAAATAAGGATAAGACAGCCTACAGAACTCTTCATAAATTCGTTTTTCTATTTCTGAAATATTATTTATTTTTTCATTTCGACCAATTTTAGGGATGAGACGCTTATTTCCATCTGTTTGTCCGCGATATAAGAAAATATAATTCTTTTCTTTATCCAATCGAAGTATCGAATTACCTTTTTTTAATTTATCGATAAAATCATAAAACGATGATACCGATTTATTATTGAAATTTTCTATCTCTTCTCTAATTTGTTTAGTATTGAGGTCGATTCCCATAATAATTCCTATCGCATAATTCAAGATTTATCCACTAAAGTATCCTGTCACCACTTCAATAGCGTCCTGTCGTGTTATTCTACCTCTAAAATAATCCATTACCGCTTGGATTGCCTCGTTCTTTTCGATCCTTCCGTTGTTGTCTGAATCATATCTTGAAATTAAATCAGTAGGTGTCGATGTAGGGGTTATAGCAGGCGTAGGTGTAAGTGTTGACATAGGTGCAGGCGATGGTGTTGGGCTTAATATTGGGGTTGGCATAGGTGTTGGAGCAGGTGTCGGAGTAGGTATTGGTGTTTGTGTGGAGAATGCTAATGGTAAATAATCAATGTTGTTATTATCAAGAACATATGGCAGGTCACATATTCCATCTCTATCTGCATCTGAGCATGTTTGGCTGAAGCCTGTGCCATTTGGATTTGCCCAAAAGTTTCCACCATTGTAAGAATCTCCTATGATATTTGTTCCAAGAGTCTTTTGAGTATTCCATATATTTGTAGAATCGTAAATAGTAAAATTTTTTAGATTAATAAAGCGATTGTTATAAATTGTATTAATATTAGAATTATAAAAGTAAATTCCATTCTTATTTGACCCTATGGTATTGTCTGTTAAAATGTTATTATTTGCCCCCGACAAATAGAATCCATCGTCGTTCGAGCTTACGGTGTTATTGGTTAATGTGTTATAGTTGCTTGACCAGTACAAGGCAATTCCATAATTCTTATTCGAATTTGCTGTGTTATTTGATAAGATATTATTGCGAGATGAGCTGATGTAGATTCCATTATTGCTATTAGAGTTTGCAGTGTTATTGGTCAAGGTATTAAAGTTACTTGATGATTCCGCGTATATTCCATTGTTGCTGTTTAAATTTGCGATATTACTAATTAAAATATTGTTGCTCGCCATCAGCAAATGGACTCCATTGTCGTTCGAATTTGCGGTGTTATTGATTAATGTGTTGCGATTGGACGAAGTTAGATAAATTCCGTTTTCGTTCCAACTCACAGTGTTGTTTTTTAATTTATTATTGTTACCACTCAAATAAATTCCATTTTTATTAGAGCTTAGAATATTATCAATTAAAGTATTGAAGTTACTGTTTAAGGTCAAATAGATTCCATCATTACTATTTGAGCTTGCAATATTATTGGTCAATGTATTGTTTTCATATGTCAGGTATATACCATTGTTGCTGTTTGAACTTGCGACATTATTAATTAATTCATTATTTCCAAATTCAATATAAATTCCGTCGTTGCCGTTCTCATTTGCGATATTGTTGGATAATTTATTATTTCCGAATTCAATATAAATTCCATTATTATTGTTCATGCTTGCGGTATTGTTAGTTAAATTATTTCTGCCATCTAAGTAGATTCCATTTTTGTTTGATATTGCTGTATTGTTGGTTAAGTTTCCGCTTGCATCAGAGTAATAGATGCCTCTCGCCCAATGTGTCACTTTTAGATTTTTAACAGTGACATTTGTAAGGTAAAACCAAAATGTGCTTACATAAACCCCATAATTTGACATATCAACTCCTCCAATCGTATAGCCAGCACCGTCAAAAACAACGTTGCTTGAAGTGATGCGGATACAATCTGAGGGGCTGTTTAATATGCTCTGGTTGAGTACATATTCGCCTGGCGAGGAGATTGTAGTGCAGGAGCTTATTTGAGTTGGAATTACTGTTTGTGCAGGAGTTGGATAAGGTGTTGGGGTAGAAGATGGGATAGGAGTCGGTGTTTCAGTAGGCGCTAGCGTAGGTGTGAGTGTTGGAAAGGGTGTAGTTGGCGTTATTGTAGGTATTGGAGTAAATGTAGCTGTTGGTGTAGGAGTTGGAACAGGAGTAAATACGATAGTTGGTTTATATGCAAGTGGGAGATAGTCGATATTGTTATTATCAAGCATATATGTTGAATCGCAAATCCCATCGCCATCTGCATCCGTGCAAGTCTGGCTGAAACCAGTGCCATTCAAATTAGCCCAGATGTTGCCGCCGAGGTATGAGCCACCAATGATGTTCGTACCAGAGATTTTAGTGGTGTTCCATATGTCGCTAGAACCCATAATAATAAAGTTATTTGGATTTTTAAACATGTTGCTGTATATTAGGTTGCTATCGGAGCTGTCGATATAAATTCCATTGGTGTTCAAGCTTGCTGTATTATTAGTTAAAATATTATAGTTACTTGAAGGGTAGAGGTAGAATCCATTATTGCTGTTCGAATTTACAATATTATTGGTTAAAGTGTTATAGTTGCTTGCAGAAAATAAGTATATCCCATTGGTGTTTAAGTTTACTATATTATTAGTTAGAATATTCTTTCCAGATTGATAGAGGCGGATTCCATTGTTGGTTAAAGTGTTATTGCTTGCCATCAATAGGATAATTCCATCGTTGTTAGATATTGCTGTGTTATAAGACAGTGTGTTGTTGTTTGAGTAGTCGAGTTAGATTCCTGAATTGAGATTTGAGTTTACAGTGTTGTTGATTAAAATATTCGAGTCGCTTGACGTTATGAGATAGATACCCATGTTACGGTTCAAGTTTACGATGTTGTTGGATAAGGAATTGTTGAGGGAGGAATGAAGGCTAATTCCATAGTGGTTGTTCGAGTTTACGGTATTGCTATTTAAAATATTGTAATTGCTTGATGTTATGAGGTAGATTCCAATGTCACCGTTTGAATTTGCAGAATTATTGGATAGGATATTGTAGTTGCTGGATGATGTGAGATAGATACCATCAAAAGTGTTTGAGTTTGCAATGTTATTGAACAAGGTATTATTGCTGGAGGCCATCAATTTTATGCCAATATTGCTATTCAAATTTGATTTGATGTTGAATAATTTATTATTGTTGGAAGTAAGGAGGTTGATTCCACAGTCTAAGTTCGAGTTTGAGGTAATATTGGAAAACGTATTATTGTTGGAAAAGTAAAGAACGATTCCACAATTATGATTCGAGTTTGCACTAATATTGGTCATGGTTCCACCTGTTGCATTATAGGAGATGCCAGTGACCCATTCTGTTAGTTTTAGATTTGTAACAGTGACATTTGTAAGCGCTGTTGATGCGTTTTCAACATAAACGCCGTATGTACTTGGAGCATCAATGCCATCCATTATGTAGCCAGCGCCATCAAAAATGACATCGCTTGAGGTGATATTAATACAGCTTGAAACACCGCTGCTCATTATGTTCTGGGTGAGCAGATATTCACCTGGTGAAGAAATCGTAGTGCATGAACTAATATTAGTTTGTGCAATAACGCCATCTGATAGCAAGAAGATTAATAGCAATATTATTCCGAGAAAATACCATCCGAAATTATATTTTACCATATCATCTATTTCCTCCCTTGCACATATTTCCAAACACACGTTTCTGGAATGTAGACCTCGAAGGCATTAAATATTTCTAAATTTATTGCTTTTTCAATTAAATGTTTCATAATGTTCGAATTATTAATTAGTATTTTCTCAGCCACAGAAAGATTACTCAGAATTGCCATTCGAAGTTAGCATTTTTCTTGCAACCTCTGAACCTTTTCCTTGATAATTATTGATAATACAATTATTATATACATTACCATGAATAATTGTATATTTTACATTTTGATCTCCATATTTTACACAGATAATATCACTTAATGTTTTCAAACAATCTATAAAATTAAGCGAATTAATTATAATGAAAACTCCAAGTTCCAAAGACCGTCACTTGCTTCATAACGAACAGGAGGTTCACCATTACAATAGCATTTGATTTTTAGCTCATTGTTTTGATATACCAACTCTAATGGTTGATGCTGTCCAAATAAACCTTCATTTTTTTTATTAGGAAGAATTAAAATATCAGCATCAAGAATATCCTGAACATGATCTACATCAGGATATTCTTTTAAAATATCATATATTGTACTCATAATTCATACAAGACTTATTTTGTAGGTTGGATACGTTGCTTATTGACTTTATAAATCGGTAAAATCTTTTTTTTAATCTCCAAAGGAAAATCATCCATGCACAGGCTATTTCCTTGGTAGACAAACTCTGCATCTTTTCCACATTTAACACATTTTAAGTCCATTATTTAATCACCACTTTCTTCCTTTATCCTTTCTTGTTATTCAACTCTTGAATTAATTTAATGAGTATTAACTTTATTCATCGCAAAAAAAAGCTATCCATCATACCACGGACATAAAAGACAAAAGCAGATTTAACAAGAGTTAGTTCGCTTTGGGCTGTCACTATCACCATTAAAGACTAACTCGATATAATCCCTCACCACCAATCCGCTCCCGCCCCGCTGCAGGCTCCAACTCCGCTTCGCTGCGCTGGAATAACACCTGAGTAGTCGCCATGTAACAAATCTGCGTCCATCTGCGGTTTGTTCTTTTTAGAAACAATGACTGCATCGGTTCATATCGGCGCACCGGACTGTTAAAATATGTATTGCATGTCGGTATCCTTAGTGCGGCTGGCTGGTCAACAGTCCTGCGCTCCGTGCCTCAGCGTCTACTTGGCTCATTTATAGTTAAAGCTGAACATTTCAGACTTATCTTTGCGAACTTTGCGCCCTTTGCGGTGAATAAAATCAAACACCGCAAAGAACGCCAAGGACGCAAAGTGTTAATAATCTCGATTTATGGTGGTCACCAAAAAGGTAGTTATATATCCGAAGGAGTATAAGACAAGCCAAAATCAGGTGATGCAATGGATTTTATCGCAAAAGGAATTTTCAAAGCAGGAGAAAAAAAGGAACACTTCTCAAAAAGGATAACAAGTCTAAATAAAAATCTCGCAACAGAGAAAACTTATTCTTTGATCGGAAGCGAGCACGGGCTGAAACGCCGTCTCATAAAAATAGAATCAGTAGACGAGGTAAAAAATGAGCGGTGAATTAACACAACAACAGCTCCAGGAAATGGCTTCAAGGCACCAGCAATACCAGTACCAGGCAGAGTCGCTGGCGCAGCAGATGAATATGGTACAGATGACCATAAAGGATGTGGATACCGCACTAATCACAATCGAGGCCCTGAAAGATGAGCCGGCAGGGAAAGAAACACTGGTGCCCATAGGCTTTGGTTCATTTGTGAATGCAACACTTACCAGCCCTGATAAAGTGGTGATCGGGATAGGCGCAGGCGTGAGCGTTGAGAAGAAAATTGATGATGCAAAAGTCCTCCTTGAAAAAAGAAAGGACGAGCTCACGAAATACAATGAACAATTGAACGGCACACTTGCAAAGATTGCCCAGGAATTGCAGAATATCGAGAAAGTCGCACAGAGATATCAGCAGTCCCACCAGCAGGCGCAGCAGCAGCCCATGCATGCCGAATAAGACCAATGTTTGAAAAGCTCAAAGAAAAGCTTGGCGGCTTAAAAAAAATCCTTGGCCGGGATATCGAAGAGACAAAAAAAGAAGCAATAAAAACAGAACCTGTCAAAAAAGCTGAACCCGCCAAAGAAGTAGAACTTGCAAAACAAGTAGAACCTGCAAGGCAGGAAGTTGAGGCTATAAAGACAACGCCTCCTGCCGGATCTCCGGTTGCTGCAGCAAAAGAACCTGAGAAAATCGGGATATTTGATAAGATAAAGGCTGCCGTTTTTGAACAGGAGTTCATAATCGAAGAGAAAAGCCTGAAAGACCATCTGTGGGAGCTTGAGATGGCGCTCCTTGAAAGCGATGTTGCCCTTCCGGTGGCAGAGAATATCGTAGAATCGGTTAAATCCGAACTCGTCGGGACGCGAAGGAAGATCGGGTCGGATACAGGGAAGATAGTTGAAAGCGCTTTAAGGCAGGCTATATCAAAAGTGATATCGGTCGATTCATTTGATTTTGACGCTTTTATCAAGAAATCCGGTAAACCTGTCAGCATTGTTTTTGTCGGGGTGAACGGTACGGGCAAGACCACGACCGTAGCAAAAATGGCGGAACGCTTCAAGGAACAGGGGTATTCGGTTGTGATCGCCGCAGGGGATACCTTCCGCGCCGGTGCGATAGAGCAGATCGAAAAGCATGCGGACGCCCTGGGAATTAAACTCATAAAACACCAGGAGGGCGCAGACCCGGCTGCTGTCGTTTACGATGCGATCCAGTATGCCAAGGCAAAGCATAAAGACGTTGTGCTTGCAGATACCGCAGGAAGGATGCATACCAATATCAATCTGATGGACCAGCTAAAAAAAGTATGCAGGGTTAACAAGCCGGACCTTATCATTTTCGTGGACGAGGCGGTTGCGGGGAACGATGCTGTGGAGCGCGCCAAGCTTTTCAATGGCGCAGTACCCTTTAACGGCAGCATACTTACTAAACAGGACGCTGATGCAAAGGGCGGGGCTGCCATATCCATAGCTTACACCACAGGCAGGCCGATATTGTTCCTGGGGATAGGCCAGACTTATAAGGACCTGATCAGGTTCGATCCAAACTGGCTGCTTGACAGGTTATTCGAATAACCTTATAAAAAATTGACTGCCGTACCGTAAATTCGTACAAAAACGAACATTATTTATATTACTAAAGCTATTTAGAAATCATGGATACGGGACAGAATACTATGATCTTTTCTACCGATAGCGGTATCGTAGCTCTGGACAGTCCCGTCAAGTTGAAAATACTTGAGATCCTGAAGACAGGCACAACGGCTTTTGATGATCTCGTGGAAAAATCAGGTAAGGCGAAATCCACTATTTCGGTGCACTTAGACGATCTTGAAGAATTAAACCTGATACAGGAAAAAACGGATCCTGGTGACAAACGAAAAAAATATTTCATGTTAACATCAATATGCCTGGCATGTTCTGAAAAACCAATGCGGGAGCAGTATATTGAGCATCTGGATAATATGGTGGTCTCAGGGTTGAACGGGGATTCATTTATAAAACATATTTTTCAAACGATCCGGTACGGCATGGAGGCTTATGGTTTTAATCCGAAACCCATAATGAAAAAACTGGGGAATGACATTGGCACAAAGCTCGGGCCTGTGTTCAAATCAGATGATTATGAAGGGATCCTGAATGAACTTTGCGTTTTCTGGAAAGCCCATGAACTTGGCGATATGAGCATAACAAATGTCCGGAACCCGTCGGTTTTGATTATTAATTGCTACCACTGCGGCAAAATGCCAAATGTGGGTAAAACGTTATGTTCAATGGACGAAGGGATTTTTGAAGGGATTTTTTCAAGCAGGCTGAATGCCGAATGTACTGTCACGGAAACCGAGTGCTATGGGACAGGGCATAACCACTGCAAGTTCGTGGTGGAAGAGAAATAGATAATTTTGGTTCTCTGAAAGCACAGATATCAAAAGCACACAACATATATATCCCCATACTGTATTTTCATCCAGCAATGGGCATCAAGGAAAGCGCTATAAAACAATTCGGAAGGCAGGCTGAAGCCTACTCGAAAGGGAACATCTTTGTGGACGGCGTTCACCTTTCGGAAGTGGTTAAAAGAAGCGGAGTCGCAAAGAACCATCGTATTCTCGACATTGCCACAGGCTCAGGATTTCTTGCGCTTGAATTTGCAAAATTTGCTGACAGCGTCATTGGCGCCGACCTCACGCGCAATATGCTGCTCTATGCGCGGGAAAGGCAGAAAAGTTCGGGCCTTGGGAATACCGGATTTCTTCTTTCCGATGTGGAATCGCTGCCTTTTCCGGATGGGTCATTCGATATCGTATCGTGCAGGTTTGCATTCCATCATTTCCCGTCCCCCGGGAAAGCACTGCTTGAAATGAAACGCATATGCAGGACTCACGGGCGCATTGTGCTTGTGGATGGTGTTTCATCCGAAGACCGGGAGAAAAGCCTGTTCCACAACCGTATCGAGAAACTCCGCGACCCGTCGCATGTCAGGATATACATGCTGAGTGAAATAAAAAATATGTTCAATAAAATAGGAGCTGCTGTTATAGACCTGACGCACTGGGATATTCCGCAGGAATTTGAGGAATGGATGAAAAGGGCAGGAACTGACAGGGAAAGAAAGGGAATTATCGAGGGGCTGATGAGGCAGGGCATGGATGGCGACAGGACCGGGTTGCGGGTTAAGATTGAAAACGGGAGGCTGGGGTTTACGTATGATACTGTGATATTGATAGCTGATGTCGGCCGCTGACTGACGGCTAAACATGAGTTTGACGTTTTTTTCATCAATGCCGTTACGGATAAGAAACCAATGGCTTGAGTAATCTATTTAAATAAGTTCTCGACTAATCCAGACGGTTCTGAGGATACGATGCATCTAATCATAACAGAAAAACATGACACTGCAAAGAGAATTGCGGCTATACTATCTGAAAAGAAGCCTGCAAAAGAGAGAATCAGCGGTGTCGATACGTATGAATTCGACGGTACTACAGTGATAGGCCTTTCAGGGCATATCGTGGAAGTGGATTTCCCAAAAGATTGCAACAACTGGCAAAAAACAGACCTGAAAGACCTGATACGCACAAATGTACTGACCACACCCACGCATGCGAATATCGTTACGGCTATCCGGAAACTCGGAAAAGAGGCAGAACACCTCACCATCGCCACAGACTACGACCGGGAAGGCGAGTTGATCGGCGTTGAAGCCCTGAACATAATCAAAAAAGTAAATCCAGATATTTCAGCAGACAGGGTGCATTACAGCACGATCACGCCTGCCGAGATAAAAAAAGCTTTTTCTTCCCCGACAAAGGTCGATTTCAATCTTGCAGCGGCAGGGGAATCGCGCCAGGTCATAGACCTTGTCTGGGGAGCGGTGCTGACCCGTTTTGTCTCTTTAAGTTCAGGCAGGCTTGGGGATAAATTCCTCTCCGTGGGAAGGGTGCAGTCGCCCACACTTGCTATAATAGTGAACAGGGAAAAAGAGCGGGATATTTTTGTGCCTGTACCGTACTGGGAACTCTATGCCACGCTTGTCAATGGAGGGGAATTCGAAACCCAGCACAAGAAAGGAAGGTTCCTGGACAAGGCCGAGGCCGAAACGATCCAGAAAAAACTTGGAAAAACCGGCACGGTAAAAAGTATAGTACTTGGGAAAAGGAGTGAAAAACCTCCCACCCCCTTTAATACCACAGAATTCCTGCGGGCAGCGAGCGCGATAGGGATCTCGGCAGCAAATGCCATGCGGATAGCGGAATTCCTTTATGTTAACGGGTTTATTTCATATCCCCGTACAGACAATACTGTTTATCCGGCGACCCTTGACACTAAAAGCATTATTGAATCTTTTTTAGGCACGGAATTTCGTGATTACGCGCAGAAACTGCTCTCAGGGAACCTAACACCCACCAGGGGAAAAAAGGAGACCACTGACCACCCGCCCATCCATCCCGCAACACCTGCAAAAAGGAGCGAACTCAAGGAGGATGAATGGAAAATATACGAACTGGTGGTAAGGCGCTTTTTTGCGACTTTTGCAGGAGAGACCCTGTGGGAAACCATGGCCGTGACTGTTGATATAAGCGGCGAGGAATTCGGGGCGAACGGCGCAAGGCTTGTGGAGCCGGGCTGGAGATGGTATTATTCCTATAACTTGCCTGAAGACAGGATACTGCCGCAGCTTAAGGAAGGACAGGTTCTTAATG
>CABMIA010000007.1 GCA_902386085.1 uncultured archaeon | reverse complement strand
TCTGCCCCAGAAGTGCGGAGGGGATGAATCCTAGGTCTATATTGGATGGCCCGGGTGAAAAGGAACAGCGCACACAAATGACATGCGGGGGAAAGAGAAGGGGGCGCAGGCGGGGAGAGTAATGAGACTTGAAAATAAGGTTGCAATCATTACAGGCGCAGGAAGCGGGATCGGCAGGGAGACTGCACTTTTGTTTGCAAAAGAAGGAGCAAAAGTCTCTCTTGCCGCGAGAACGGCAGAGAAGCTGGAAGAAGTCTGTAAAGAAATAGAAGAGCAGGGCGGGAAGGCGATTTTCGGAGGATGCGATGTTTCCCTGAGAGAAGACGTCGATGAATTAGTCAATAAGACAGTGAACGAATTCGGCAGGGTGGATATCCTGATCAATAACGCGGGGGTCAACATGGACGCCCTTGTAACAAAAATGACTAAAGAACAGTGGAACGGGGTTATCAATGTCGATCTTACCGGCGCTTTCAACTGCATCCAGGCGGTTGTCGATATAATGCTCAACCAGGGGAGCGGGGTGATCATCAATGCATCCTCCATTTCAGGCATTTACGGCAATATCGGGCAGGTCAATTACGCTTCGGCCAAGGCCGGGCTGATCGGGCTTACCAAGACCCTGGCAAAGGAACTTGGCAAAAAAGGGATACGGGTCAATGCAGTCGCGCCGGGATTCACGGTTACACCGATGACCTCGATGGTGCCTGAAAAAATACTTGAAATGATGAAAGATAAAACCCCGCTCCACAGACTTGCGGAACCGATAGACATCGCATACGCTTATCTGTACCTAGCCTCGGATGAGGCAAGGCATGTCAACGGAGCGGTACTTTCTGTGGACGGGGGATTGACAATCTGATATTTATCAACTCTATGGGGGAAATAAATGAAAAGGGTAGTTATAGTATCTGCAACAAGAACAGCAATAGGAAAATTCGGGGGAAGTCTTAAGGATTTTCCACCAGGGCAGCTTGGCTCGGTCGTTTTGAAAAATGCCCTGAAAAAAGCGGACGTTAAACCGGGCGAGGTCGATGAGGTCATTATGGGAAATGTCCTCTCGGGCGGGCAGGGCATGAATATCGCAAGACAGGCGTCGATCTGGGCAGGTATCCCGATAACGGTGCCTGCCTGTTGCATAAACAAGGTATGCGGTTCAGGTTTGAAATCTGTAGTATCCGGCGCCCAGGCAGTTATGTTAGGCGACGAGGAAATAGTCCTTGCAGGAGGAACCGAATCCATGTCCGCGTCGATGTACGCGCTGAAAAAAGCCCGCTGGGGGATGAAAATGGGCAATGATGAAACAATAGACATGATGATAAATGACGGACTCTGGGATATTTTCGGCGACGTACATATGGGGATGACTGCTGAGAATGTCGCGGAGAAGTACAATATCACACGGGAGGAACAGGATGAGTTCTCCGCAAAAAGCCAGAATAAAGCCGAGGCCGCCATAAAAGCCGGGAGGTTCAAAGAAGAGATCGTTCCCATGGAAATACCCCAGCCAAAAGGCGGGCCCGTTGTATTCGATACAGACGAGTTCCCGAGATTCGGTTCAACAAAAGAGATCCTCTCCAAACTGAAGCCAGCGTTCAAAAAGAACGGCACAGTGACCGCCGGGAATGCTTCAGGGATCAACGACGGAGCTGCCGCTGTCCTTTTGATGTCAGAAGAAAAAGCCAGCGGCATGGGACTGGAACCTCTCGCAACCATCGTGAGCTACGGATTCTGCGCCATACCCCCGGAAATAATGGGTATGGGGCCGGTTTGTGCAACAAGGAAAGCTCTTGAGCGAGCGGATCTGGCACTGGATGATATTGATCTGATAGAGGTCAATGAAGCATTTGCTGCGCAATCGGTCGCTGTGAGCAGGGAACTGGGATGGGATATGGAAAAAGTAAATGTCAATGGGGGGGCCATTGCGCTGGGGCATCCCATAGGGGCAAGCGGCGCGAGGATACTTGTAACACTGGTCCACGAATTGAATAAACGGAAAGGCAAATATGGTCTTGCCACACTCTGTATCGGGGGCGGGCAGGGCATCGCAATGGTAATACGGAGGTAGAAGGATGGGAAATGGAAATAAAAAGCGCCTTGAAGGCAAAGTCGCCCTGGTCACGGGAGGGTCTCGGGGAATAGGGATGGCGATCGCATTGAGGCTCGCGGAAGAGGGAGCAGAAGTCGCAGTAAATTACCAGAATACCAGGGAACATGCAGAGCGTGTCTCAAAGTTGATAAACCAGATGGGCACGATCGAAGAGATCGAAAGACTGTACACTGCGATCGATGGCATGAATACCGGGGAGCATGCGAAGGAAATATCGAAAATGGTAGAATCAATAGGCTGTCACTCATGCTTTGTCCAGGCCGACGTGAGCGACATTGACCAGGTGAACAGGATGAAGGAAGAAGTGATAAAAAAATTCGGCAGGATCGATATACTTGTCAACAACGCAGGGATCACGCGGGACAAATCGTTCATCAAGATGACGCCCGATATGTGGAAAGATGTCATTGCGGTGAACCTCAACGGTGCTTTCAACTGCACCAAAGCCGTCATAGACGGAATGCTTGAACGGAAGTACGGCAGGATAATCAATATTTCATCTGTCATAGGGAGAATGGGTAATTTCGGGCAGGCGAACTATGCAGCTTCAAAAGCCGGCATGATCGGCCTGACACAGACGCTTGCAAAGGAATTCGCAGGGAAAGGAATAACTGTGAACGCAATAGCCCCAGGGTTCATTGAAACCGATATGGTGAGGTCTGTCCCGAAAGAGGCCATGGAAAAGATACTGGCCCGGATACCACTCGGAAGGCTGGGTAAACCGGCTGAGGTCGCGGCGGCCGTGGCTTACCTGGTATCCAGTGAGGGTGAATACATAACAGGCCAGGTGTTAGATATAAATGGAGGGCTTTACATATAATCAAATGGAGTGAAAGATATGGGAGAATATGAAAAAATGCTTGCTGAGATCAATCTGGAGAGGGCCAGGTACCTCCAGAGCACAGACCACATGGTTGAAGAAATGCTGGAGAATCATAGAAATACCGTAAAGGTTGAGTTCAGCAGGACCGGGACTTCAGAACCGGCCAGGCAAGTGTCAGATTAAGGTCTATTAAGATCGTATCGATTTGGAGATAGTATCGGGAATGCCTCTTATTCTGTTAGAGGATTCTCTGGAAAATATGAAGACGGGAGAAGCCAGAAGGAGAGATTTTAATGAAACTTGAAAACAAGGTGGCAATCATAACAGGTGCTGGAAGCGGAATAGGAAAAGAAACTGCGCTTCTCTTTGCGCTTGAAGGAGCCAGGGTCGTTGTGGCAGATATAAATGAGAAAGGCGGCTCTGAAACGGTAGAGGAGGTCCGGAAAAATGGCGGTGAAGGGTTTTTCGTCAAACTTGACGCTTCCAGCAGGGAACAATCGAAACAAATGGCCGGAGAAGTCCTTGAGAGATATGGGAAAATTGATGTCCTTATCAATAATGCTGGCATTGTCCAGGATGCCCTCATTTTTAAGATGACCGAGGAACAGTGGGACAGGGTAATTAATGTAAATCTTAAAGGCGCCTTTAACTGCATCCAGGCTGTTGTCGAGACCATGGTCAGCCAGGGAAGCGGTGTGATAATCAATGCTTCTTCTGTTGTGGGATTGTTCGGTAACGTAGGCCAGGCCAATTATGCAGCGGCCAAGGCAGGGTTGATCGGCATGACCAAGGCCCTGGCAAAAGAACTTGGGAAAAAGGGGGTACGGGTCAACGCGGTGGCACCCGGATTTATAACGACCCCGATGACCTCGAATGTTCCGGAAAAAATTCTTGAAATGATGAAAGAAAAAACCCCTCTTCGAAGGCTGGGTGAACCCAGGGACGTTGCACATGCGTATCTTTATCTTGCCTCAGATGATGCGCAATTCGTAACCGGAACCGTGCTAAGTGTTGATGGAGGATTAGTCCTGTAATGTCCGATGGCTTTGGGAGTTCCACAAGATAACTCAGTGGATATCAATAATAACGCCTCATCAAATTTATATATGTCGGGGAGTAAGAAATGGACGTATTTGGTGTATTGGATGCCATCTCGAAAAGGAAAGATGAATTCTTACGTACAGGTTTGAACGAACGTAAAGCCATGGTAAAAGCCATGAACGCCGTATCCGGGGAATACCACATCCCTTTGCTTGACGTAAGAAAAATCGTAGGATAATCTCCACTGAATTGAAGGATCTTTCGCAATTTAGGGGAAATCAATGAAGTACTATAGTTCAGCTTTTAAATTCCAAGGCATTTTTGTTAAAAAATTAAAACGTTTATTAACTATCAATTATTATTAATCATTAGCGATTAATTATTTAACCAAGGAATTAGAAACGTAGTATCTGAAGGAGAAATGCGATATGAGATTAGACAACAAGCTATTGAGAGATGTAATGACCAGAGGAGTAGTAACAGTTCCAATGTGCGCCACTGCCAAAAATATCACAGGTATGCTGAGTAAACAGGGACTTTCCGCGGTCGCTGTTGTCGGGCCTGATGGCGAGGCAATGGGGATTATATCAGACATGGATATACTGAAGGTAATTGGTAAAGAGAACTGGGAAAATATGACTGCAGAAACCATAATGACTTCTCATGTGGAAACAGCCAAACCGACCTCTACTCTTGGGGAAGCTGCACGGATAATGAAAGAAAAGCACATTCACAGGCTGCTCATCTTCTCTGAGCGCGGCGTAGGAGCTTCGCAAAGACCCATCGGCATACTGAGCGCAAGCGACATTGTAAGGGAAGCTGCGCGGGCTTAGAATAGATTCAAATTCTTACAAGTTGGGGGTTAATGAAAAAAGCTTACTGGAAGTTGGGTTTCATCATTGATTCTTGCTTATTGATGTTTTGATAAAAAGCTAATGCATAAACATCGAGGCAATTACAGGCGTCACAAACGTTTCAACCATAGCAGCGATAAAAAGCAGGGGAACTATTTTTCTCAGATAAAACCCGAGGCCTTCATTCAATTCCTCTTTTATATCCACTTTAATGCCTTTCATTGACAAGTACATCACATCCCCGAGCCTGAGCCCGATACCTGCACTTATCAGTATCATCGGAACCTCGATTATACCGTGGGGCAGGAGCGCGGCGATCACAAAAAGAGTCCCCTGCTGCTTTGATACCGTGTCAGCCAGTATGCTCAGGACTATCCCGTTGCCTGCTACAAAAAGAACAGGAATGATGCCAAGCCCGACACCCAGCACAAGGGCAAGGAGGCTTTTAAACGCATTGTTCAGGAAAATCACGAACATTATGACAATCGGATTAAGCGTTTTTATCCAGCTAAACGAGTTTTTAAAAATCCCGAGGTAATTTTCGGATAATGCGGGATTCGATGCGGATACTATTAACCCTATGATCATTGAAATAATAAAGATCCCTGTGATTGCAATGAGATAATTTTTCAAAGAATACAGGTATTGCATGTCTCTTTGCATTTTATAAACATTCAAACTGCCATTCTCGGTCTTTACAATGAAATCACCCTTTCTAATGAAATCTATCGAAAGGGTGGCCTTTGTTTTTTCATCGTCAAGCCTCAGGGATAGATATTTAGTATCTGTGGTTATAATTATGGCATTACCGCCGTCGATTTTTTCAATTTTTGCGTTTTTTGCCCAATCAATGCCGAAATCCTGTATTAAGAAATTTATAAATCTCTCTGTGCCTTCCCCGGGAATTTCATCCCACCTGAACAAATATTGCATTCTAAACCCCCATCAGGATCCGCAGGGTGTTCCGCGTTGCGGGCGACAATCCCAGCACTAATATAGCGAGTTTCATAAGATTTATAAGTTTTCCTTCTTTTTTAACATCAAATCTGTTATCGAGCATATAAAGCACGGGTATGAACACGAGCAGCTTCAAGGGATACATCACAATGGAAGGATGATCTATATAATTTCCCGCCAGGTTAATAAAAAAGGTCGGAGCCACATGCTTTTCATAATATCCGAGCCAGTCCATCCCGATAAATGTTGAGGACGCATCCAGAAGATGTGAGAACAGGATCGAGATATTGAGTTTATTTGTAAGCAGAGTAAAATTCAATCTCCCTGATACAAAATAGACTGCGTAAGTCGAAATAAAACCAAGCGCCAGAATAGCGGCCGCAGGGATCAGGTTCTTTACTTCCCCCACCATCAGCAGCGCTGAAATATTAACAAAAGTCCATGCGATGCCGAAATAACCAAAAAATTTATGATAATCCTTTATCGTCCCCTTTCTTTCAAGAGTAACTGCAAGTGCAAGTATGCTTACTGTTACTGCAAAGATGAAAAAATAAATAATGGGCGTTATAAAAAGATACCGCAGCGGTGGAGTGAATATGTTTGAATCCTCAAGCACGCGCAGGGATGAGCCTGCAATGATGTACGGCGTGACAGCGATTATGAACCTGCTATTTATCTCAACTTTTAGTTTTTCAAGTAATCTCAATACCCAGAAAATACTGATGCCAAGAAGTATCGCATAAGTTACTGTATCTACGGGATTATACGATGTATCATTGATTATACCGTTAATGTAATACTTATATATATACTGCCAGACTGTATCTATTATACTCATATCAAGACCCTATGAAAGACATCAAAGAGAACTATAAGAACAAATGGATGCAGCTTCCGAGAAACGTTGTAGTCGGCCATGGAGTTATCAGCGACACTGGTAAGGTGTGTAAAGACCTTAAGCTTAATGGGAATGCCCTGATAGTTGCGGGAAGCTCTACGCTTCATGCTGCGGGAAAGACAGTTCAGGTAACGCTGGAAGACGCTGGTTTTAGCGTGGATGTAGCGATCGTAGCAGATCCAACGCTTGATGAGGTCATGAAAGTTGAGAAAATATCTAACGAGGCAGAAGCCTCATTCCTGCTGGGCGTGGGAGGCGGAAAATCCATAGATATAGCCAAGCTTGCTTCAAAGCATCTTGACCTCCCTTTCATAAGCGTCCCGACTGCTGCGTCCCATGACGGCATAGTTTCTTCCAGGGCTTCTATCATAAAAGATAAAACAACAGTCTCAGAGGCCGCAAACAGTCCTGTCGGGGTAATTGCAGATACTGCTATCATAGCATCCGCACCTTACCGCCTTCTTGCTGCGGGATGCGGCGATATCATCTCAAACTACACTGCGGTGAGGGACTGGGAACTTGCCCACAGGCTTCGCGATGAACCTTTTAGCGAGTACGCTTCGATAATATCCAACATGACCGCAAAAATACTTATCGAATCCGCCGAGGCAATAAAACCTGGCATAGAAGAGTCTGCGTGGACTGTCATGAAAGCGCTTGTGGCAAGCGGGGTGGCAATGAGCATTGCAGGTTCTTCACGTCCTGCAAGCGGTTCCGAGCATAAGTTCAGCCATGCGCTGGATGAGATAGCTCCCAAACCTGCGCTTCATGGCGAGCAGTGCGGGGTTGGAACGATAATTATGATGTACCTGCACGGCGGCAACTGGCAGGAGATCAGGTCTGCCCTTAAAACGATCGGCGCGCCTGTGTGCGCCTCCGAACTCGGGATAGAGGAAGAATATATTATACAGGCACTCCTTAATGCACACAAAATCAGGCCAGAGAGATACACCATACTCGGAACAGGTTTAACGCGTGAAGCAGCCCTGAAAGCGGCAAGGATTACAAAAGTAATATAATTATTATAAATTAAATAAAAGGTGAATTAAATGGAAGAATCCGATACAATAATAACTTTGATTGGGACGAAGCTTGCAAAAGTAGGGAACGAGTTCATATTTAAAGGGGCCGCAAAAGATTGTGATGCCTGCAAACTCAATAAGACATGCCTTGGCCTGAATACAGGAAGCAGGTACAGGATAGTCAATCTGAGAAATGGCGGAAAGCATGAGTGTTCTGTGCACGATTGCGGTGTCTTAGCGGTAGAGGTTGTCGAGGAACCGATTAAAATGAGCGTAGAATCGAGGAAAGCCATCAAAGGCTCGACAATTGTATATGAGCCCGTATCCTGCAATCTCCCTAACTGTGCAAATTTTGTCTTATGCCGTCCTTCCGGTCTCAGGCGCGGGGATAGGTTCACGGTTATCAATGTAGAGAGCGAATTGCCTGGACCCTGCGAACGCGGTTATACATTGAAAGTGGTTGAGGTGAAGAGGTAAATGGAAAATATCGACCAGAACAGGTGTATGGATTGCGAGGCTGAACTGGGCGGCAGGAAAAGATATCCTATATATTCGTCCAGGCTTGCTGTCCTCGGATACAGATGCGAGGCCTGCCATGAGAAAAGTAAATCCCCTGCAGCCAGGAAACGCGAAGAAGAGATCAGCCGGCTCACAAAAGAAATTCCCAAACTTGAAAATGTCAACCAGGATATAAGAAGAGCGCTTGTAAAATAGGAGCCGTGCATAATTTTTTCATTGCTCAGGAAAGTATCCTGCCTCAACGAGCCGGTCAAGCAGCAGGTGGAAATAAATAATACCCCCATAGGGTTTCCAGCTTTCAAGTGCTTTTTTCACTCCTTCGTAATCCAGCTTCTCCCCAATACCCAGCCAGCGCTGCAAATTGTTCCTGGCGCCAACATCGTCACCAGGGAACACGTATAGCCTCCCTGCGCCTCGCATCAGCACATATTCTGCTGTCCAGCGCCCGACTCCCCTGAGTTCGAGCAGGCGTGAAAGGGCCTCTTCATCGCTGAGATCAGGCAGGTCTTCCGGATCGAGATTTCCGCCAGCTATGGAAGCGCTGAGCTCGATAATCGCCATTGATTTCTGGCGGGAGAAGCCAAGCTTTCTCAGGGCTTCGGGTTTGACTCCTGCAAGGTCAGCTGGTCGCGGAAAAGCATGAGCGCCATTGATTGCAGCGCCATATGTTTGCGCCAGTTTATTGAGCAGCCTGATGCCTACCGTGAGGGTAAGCTGCTGGCAGGCTATCCCGTTGACCACAGCCTCAAATATAGTGGGGAAACGCGGGGGTTTGAGTCCTCTGAAACGCTGCGCCAGCGCTCCGAGTCTGGAATCTCGCGCTGCGAAGGAATAAAATCCGGAGAGGTCGATCCCAGAGCCCAGGAGCCAGTTCAGAACTGCGGAAACTTTCGGTTCTTTGTCCTGGCCGATCGATGCACCCGTTACACTTATGAAAAGAGTGGGCTCATCAAATGCGCCCTCCTGTGTGACCGCAACCTCCACAGGCTCATTTAAAACAAGCACACGCCTGTAGGTTTTGTCGTCCCAGCGATCCACGATGTTGTCAGGTCTCCGGCGCAGCGCCCAGGCCGTCAGATCAAGCCTGAAAGGCGGCACTGGCTTGAGCCGGAAAGTGGAAATACTATTGATTTTTCTCATCTGATTTCTTCCCTTTTTATCTTACTGCCCCGTGTTATCGAGGTAATAATCCCGGTACAACAGATGAGTGCAGTAATAAGATACGTGTCCTGGAATGCAGGCACAAAGGAATTGTGGAAAACAAACCGGTTCGTAAACACTGCTCCGCCAATCGCAACTCCCATCACCATGCCGAGATTTCGCATTGTTGCCATTGTGCCTGCTGCTATGCCAAGTCTCTCCCTTGGCACAGAACTCATGATTATACTGCTGTTGGGCGGCTGAAAAAGCCCCATCCCGAACCCGAACAGGGCAAGTGAAGCAGTTATTTCAAATGGAGTGGAAAGCTTGTCCAGGTAACTGAGAATGAACAGGGAAACGCAGCTTATGCCAATGCCTATCGTGCTCAGGAGATTAGAGCCGGTCTTATCTGCGATCCATCCGCTGGCCGGGGCTACAAGGGACATTACAAGCGGTATTGAGATCAGGATAATGCCTACCTCGGCGGGCGAATAGCCTTTAACATTCTCAAGATAGTAAGGCATCAGGAGCATCACTGAAAACATGGAAATAAAGCTTATCGAGGCGCTCATGCCCGCCGCAGCCAGCGTCCTGTTCCTGAAAAGAGAAGGTTCTACCATGGGCTGCGCAGCCCTGTTTTCAATAATTAAAAACAGCATTGTGAAAACCATGAAAGAAAAAAACAGGAATAGAATGGTAAAAGAACCCCAGCCCAGTTCCTGGCCTTCGCTCAATGCAACTAATAGGGAGACGAGGGCGATGAACAGCGAAACAGCACCATAGATGTCAAATTTCTGGCCGCTTTTGACATCATCCTTCCTCAGGCACCTGGATACTGCAATTGCACCAATT
>CABMIA010000006.1 GCA_902386085.1 uncultured archaeon | reverse complement strand
TGAGATCAACCCTGAACAAAAAAAGAGCCTCGAAGCCATCCTTCGAAACTCAGACAGGTTGATCGGATTGATCAAAGGATTGCTTGATGCGGCGCATCTTGAAAAAAATAAGCTTGGGCTAAAGTTCGGGTTGACGTCAATATGTGATATTCTTTCAAGATCTGTCCAGGACATCAACATGCAGGCAAAAGAAAAAGAAATCAGCATTGTTCAGGACATCCATCCTCTCCCCAAAATCTGGGGAGATGAAGAAAGGCTGACACAGGTGATGGTCAACCTGCTCGTTAATGCAATAAAGTTCACCCCGCAAAAGGGAACAATAACAATAACTGCATCAGATGGCAAAACAGAAATAAAGATCAGTGTAAGCGATACGGGCATAGGTATTCCGGAACATAAGATTACCCGCATATTTGACAGGTTTTACCAGATAGACGGCTCAGATAATAGAAAATACGGTGGTGTAGGTCTTGGACTTTCGATATGCAAGAGCATTATAGAAAAACACTACGGTTCTATCTGGGCACAGAGCAGCGGAAACGGCAGCACATTTCATGTTGTATTGCCAAAACTGATGCAGGATAAGGAAAAAGAATCCGGGAGGGCGGATGATTAACATTGATATTGAAGCCGGCAGGTGCGCAGCTTCCTTTTACAAGAGCTGGATAATGGCCAAAAGAAATTTCTTCACGATCTTCGAAGTCCTGTTCTGGCCGTTCATCGGTCTTATGTCAATCGGCCTTATGGCCGGTTTCTTAGCCATGGGCCAGAATGCGCTTTCTTTCATCCTGATAGGCGCAATCGCTTTCAGTATAGTTCAGGTCTGCCAGATAGATGTGGCATACGTCATGCTGTTCGATATGTGGAGCAAAAGCATAAAGCATACATTCATAGCCCCGGTCAGGGGCCACCACCTGATAATCGGCTCCCTGCTGTTCGGTATCCTGAGAGGAAGTCTTGTCTTTATTATCCTGCTAATACTGAGTTTTTATGCCTTCGGGTTCAATTTCCTTGTTGCAGGTGCGGTGCCTGTCCTTATTTTTTTAGCCGGGCTTTTCCTGACATCTGCATCGTTGGGGATCCTGGTCTGCATTTCAATCCTGAAATTCGGGCAGCGCGCCGAGGTAGCTGCATGGACAATGACTGGAATAATGATGTTCATCTGCGGCATTTACTATCCTGTTTCAGTGTTGCCTGAGAGCATACAATTGATAGCTCGTGCAATCCCCCTGACGTATTTTCTTGAATACATGCGCTCGTTTTACGGGTTTGGGCATGCGAATGTAATGCTCGGGTTTGCCCTGGGTATATTTTATTTTGTTGCTGGCATCATTGCGCTTGACAGGGCAGTTATCATGGCGCGGCGCTCAGGCATATTGCTTAGGCTTTCGGAATGAAATCATCAATAAATCATCTCTCCCTTTATAAACGCCGCAGACCTTGCATCTCCTGGATTAGTGAATATCTTTTCTTTACTGTTCACTTCTATCAACTCCCCGTTCAACAGTATGCCTACCCTGTCTGCAATGCGCCTGACCTGCGGGATATTATGAGTCGCGATAACGATGGTCGTGCCGTGTTCGCTTCTTATTTTTTTTATTATTTCTTCTATCTTTGCCACATTTGCAGGGTCCAGATTCGACGTCGGCTCATCCAGGAGAAGAAGGTCAGGAGAATAGACTATCGCCCGTGCAAAAACCATACGCTGGGCTTCACCGCCCGAAAGTGTCAAAGCTCTCTGTTTTTCATAACCTGCAAGCCCCACAAGATTTAATGCTTCAATCACTTTTTTTCCTATTGTTTTCTTATCCACTCCGCGAATGATCAATCCATAAGCCACATTATTGAAAACCGATGAGTTAAATAACGCAGGTCTTTGAAATAGCATTGACATCTTGTGCATGACAGTATTCTTTTGCCGGATTGCGCACTCCCTTCCGTTAAACATCATTTTTCCATCGGTCGGCGTCTCTAAAAAATTCAGTATCCGCAGCAGTGTGGTTTTCCCTACCCCGCTTGGTCCCATCAAGGCAAATACCTCTCCACGGAAAATTTCAAGGTTAATTTTTTTTAATACTTCCTTGTTTCCAAAGGATTTGCTTAAATTTTCTACCCTGAACAATTCCTCCAGTTCAATCCCTCCTCTGGATAAAATTCGCCAGAATGTTTACAGAGAGAACAAGGGAGATAAGGATAATACCCAGGGCGATGGATGTTGATATATCCCCTTTACTCGTTTCCGATGTGATCGCAGTTGTGAGCGTTCTGGTTTCGGAAAGACCTTCACCTATTCCGCCTATGCTTCCTGTCCTGGCGATGTTGCCGCCTACGATGAGTATCGCTCCCACTTCTGCAAGCGCCCTGCCGAGTCCTGCAAGCACTGCTGTGATAATGCCGAACCTTGCCTCTTTTAAGGTCGCAACAACTGCATCTTTTTCGCTTCCGCCCAGAGTATAAACAGTCTCTATTATCGAAAGAGGGACTGCTTTTATGGCTGCAAGTGATATTCCCGTGATGATAGGGGTGATCAGAATATACTGGGCTAAAATCATTGCCTTTCTGGTGAAAACAATGTTCAGTAACCCCAAGGGACCGGCAGGGACAACCATCAGGAAAACCACAAGGCCAACAAAAACCGGGGGCAGCCCCATACCTGTATTAATCAGGGTGATGAGCGCCTGCTTCCCCCTGAAGTGGGTGAAGGATAGTGCAAAGGCCAGGGGTATTGCGGTCAGGGTCGCAAGGATTGTAGCAGTGCCTGATACTTCTATCGAGACCCCTGTTATGCTCAGGATATAAGGGTTTAAACTGAATATCAGCTCAAAGCCTTTAATAATTCCCTGAAGTAGAGAGTCTCCGCTGCTAATATCCATAGTATTTCTTTAAATCAACAACTATTGAACACCATTAATTAGAATCCTTTTTATGGACTTGTCACATTGCCTGCATCTGCCTCAGGCACGAAAAGGGCTTCCCCGAATTTATCCTTACCGTAATTCCTTATGATGTTTTGTCCCTCAGGGGATATCGTGAAATTAACGTATTTCATTGCAAGATCGTATTTCACGTTCGGGAACTTCGCCGGGTTCACAGCCATGACGTGATATGGATTGAAAAGATATTTCTGGTCAGATTCGAAGAGGATCCTGAGTTTTATTTTATCCTTCATGGCAAGATATGTTCCCCTGTCTGAGAGAGTATAACCGCTTATTGTGTCTGCATGTGTGATGGTCTCACCCATGCCTTTGCCTATCGATTGATACCATGTTCCGGAAGGCCTGATGTCAGCAGCCTTCCATATTGATAATTCCATTACATTCGTCCCTGAATTATCACCTCTGGATACGAACGGAACCTGCATTTCTGCTATTTTCCCGAAAGCGTCGGTAGCATTACCTGCATTCCTGATACCCGCAGGGTCGTTTTCTGGTCCTATGATTACGAAATAATTATACATCATGTATTTGCGGTTTATGAAACTCCCGTTGGCAACAGCCTCTAATTCCAGTGGGACGGCGTGCACCATTACCACGTCAGCCGCCCCAAGTTCTCCTGTGGCAATTGACTTGCCTGTGCCTTCGCATACGACTGATATTTTTACGTTATTTTCTTGTTCGAACTTTTTATTGAACACATCGAGCAATCCCGTGTCGCAGGTGGAAGTGGTTGTGGCCAAGCGTAATTCCTGCGGAGTAAGTGCAGGCGGTGTAGAAGTCTTATTTCCAGACTGAGCCTGCTGGACACAGCCAGCGAATAAAGAGATCAAAACTGAAACTAATATTAGCTTTGAAGTAAGGTTCTTCATATCTTCACTCTATGTTCGCATGAACATAACGCATATTAATAAAGCTTTCTAAATTTTTATTTTGTTGTGTATGCGGGCTTGCACGCTTTTATGTCTGTTGGTTTTGATGCTGTCATTTCTTCGATTCACATCTTTCCCGTTATTCTGACAGTGGTTTCTGTAACAACAATGAAATTTCCGGGAAGGGAATTTTCATATTTTTCAAGTAAGTGCTTCAATACAGCAATTTTGTTTGCAGCCCGCTCATCCTCAAGACGCAAAAGAACTACACCTCTATGTGGCATTTTCTCTCGAAAAATAAGCTCTCCAAAGTCCTTGTCATTTGTGATCAGTATGCGATATTGCTCAAAGGCTTTCTTGATAACATCTCTATCAGCCGCTCCCCTGATTTCATCGTATACAGAAATCACATCATGATTTTGACGACGCAACCACAGTGCAACTGCAGGCCCTGTGCATTCATCCACAATGAATCGCATCTAACAAGCCTCAGCAGTCAAAGGCATAAATGTGGTGTTTTCAAGGGATTCTGTTGCAAATAGCAGACATGCCTGTATATCTTCCCTGGTTAATCCTTTGTATTCTTCAAGGATTTCCTCCACAGAAGCGCCATGCGCCAATAACCCCAGGATAAACTGCACCGTAAGTCTTGTTCCCCTGATTACGGGTTTTCCTGTCATAACATTGGGATCAAGAGTGATGCGTTCAAGCAATTTTTCAGCTTTCATAGTTTTCACCTTATCTATTATTATCTCTTTGGTCATATAAAGACAATTGACTGTCTTTTACAAAGTACCGGGAATTTGCCATCATCTGAACTTCAACCCATCCACCTGCGCCGCCCGGTCATCAGCTCTTGCAGCAGGGTTTTGAACAGGGCGGTGAAGGTTTATTTTTTGTTTTGATGTGGGCTATTTTTTCTTCTATCAAAGAAATGATATTATAACAATTATAATTCTGCGGCGCCTCCGCAGACCTCGTGCGCCCACCCTGCGCGCCCGCCCCATAGCGCATTAATGAGAGGGCCGGGTTATTAGAGGGTGAAGGGGTAGAAATCAAATAATTTGCAGGCTGCGAAGTTGGTATCCGCATTTTTAAGCCGATGCTGGCTCTTTTGCAAAGTCCGTAATTTCAGATTGGCAGCATTCAGCCCAGCGCTCAAGTTTATGAGGTTGCCTTTGATATTATTATCTTATTATCCTGTACAGAGAAATTTACTTCTGTTCCTTCCCGTATGGAAAGGGCATCGGCTATTTCCTTGGGTATTCTGACAGCGATACTGCCTCCAAGGTTGAAGGTTTTGCGCCTGAACAAATCCACAAGCCTGTCGTGTTCTTTTTCATCTATCCATTCATCTTTGCATTGAGGACAGACCTCAACAGTGGCCCATACGCCTTTTTCTATCTCCTTACGTTCTTTCCTCATTTCTGTTCCGCACAGGGGGCATTTTGTCATATTTTATTCCTCTATTGTCAATATATAAATCGTCCCGCTTCTAACGGTGTAAACGAAACGTATCCTCGTATTTCCGATTTCGCTCTGAATACAGCAGGCGATAGACCCACATGGCAGATTTCATCCTAATACCCGGGGACCTATTCCCGTGCTGAAATTAATCTTTTAAGCTCCTTTTCCTGTATCTTGACAGCTCAACAATGGTAATTGTATCTTTAATTTCTTCCACTCTTATCGATTCGAAAAATTCTTTCAGCCGTTTGTTTAATTCCATTGATGTGAAAGCATAAGGCAATCTGAAAATAATAGCTCCCGGATGCTTTGGATATCTGAGAACTTCTCCGAAATCAGTATCTTTTGTTACAATTACTCTGTTGTTTTTAAGCGCATACTCGATTATTTCTTTATCCTTTGCGCTCCCCATTCCAATATCCCTTACATCTTCTACCTCTAAACCCATGCTTCGCATAACCTCAGCGCTGGATCTGGGCATGTCAGCATCCAATAAAAATCGTAACTCAGGCATAGACGCCGATTTCTTCACTGGCTATGATTTTTGCAGCGTATTCAATCGCAGCCCGCACATCTTCCCCTGTAATCCCGTATTCTTCTGCAATTTCTCTTACTTCCATGCCCCCGGCTAAAGAACCGAGGATTACATCTACAGGAACTCTGGTCCCTTTTATGACGGGCTTCCCGTGTCTTATTTCAGGGTCGATTATTATTCTATCTTCAAACATTTTGACCTTTTATGTTTCGATAACAACAATTACTTGCGGCTTTAATAACTTTTCCGAACCATGCAGGATGCGGCGTGTATGTGTTCGTGAGCAAAACACTTTCACTTCGCACTCACAACCATTTTTAACCCCAAGCACCATCTCAACTACCCATGAACTTCCTCCATGCGAGCTATTTCCACCTCGTCTATGCCCAGTACGGCCTTGAGGAACGCTTCAGGGACTACGCCCGCGCTTTCCAGTCAGTCATCCAATACGCGATAGACCACAAAGTCGAGTTCATCCTCATCTCCGGCGACCTTTTCCACAAGCGCAACATAAACGCACCCACCTACAGGCAGGCGCACAAGGTACTTTCTGAATTAAAAAAGAAAAGTCCTTCCACAGGCGTTTATGCCATTGAGGGAAATCATGATCTTGCATACCACCAGGACGGCTATAGCTGGCTTGACATGCTTAATTCCGAGGGCCTGCTCAGGCTCATAAAGCTGAAAGAGGTGGCCGGCGTCAAACTTATGGGGGATTTTGTTGAACTCGATAATTTCCGCATCTTCGGGGTGAGATTCCTTGGTTCAAGCACTGTTTCGGTAGTTGCGCAGATTGCAGAGGAGATTAAAAAAATAAATGCAGAGCGGGGGAAAAAATATACCATCCTTATGATGCACTTCGGCATGGCAGGGCAGATGAGGCAGGAGGCTCCGGGGGAAATTCATTATAACACTCTTTTGCCCCTGAAAGAAGCAGTGGACTACCTGGCTCTGGGGCATTATCATATGAACTACGAGGTAGATGGCTGGATATACAATCCGGGCAGCGTCGAAATGGTCGCGATGAACGAATACGGCCTGCAGAAAGGATTCTATCATGTAAAGGATAGCGGTATAAACCTCATAACCCCGGTAACCCGTACTGTGAGGAGAATCAAACTCGACATCAGCAGCATTGCCACCCCGGAGGAACTTTATTCAACGATAAGCCAGAGGCTGGACAGGGAACCTGCAATCCAGCAAGAATCTCTCATCGAACTCCTCCTCTACGGCGAAATGAACTTCCCGAAATCCGATGTAAACCTTGAGCGCATAAAGGACATGCTCATAGAACAGTTCAAACCCCTCTGGTCTGAAATAAAGCTCCTGAAAAGCAATTCATCGTACACCATCAATGAAGGGGACGTGCGCGGCCTGACGCGCGAGCAGATCGAGCTTCGTGTATTTTCAGACAGGGTAAAACTTGACGGAAGGTACAGGGACAATGTGGATGAAATAGTAAAAACCATGATCGAAGTAAAAAGGATGGCTGCGGCAGGGATTGAAGAAAATGCGATCGAGAAGGAGTTGCGATGGTGCTTTGAAAAGATAAGAAGCGAAGCGCAGGATGAAGGTAAGACCGGTGAAAAGGCTCCCGAACAAAAGCCGCGCCAGACCCTTCTTTCAATGATGGGAGATGCGTGAATGCTCATCAAATCAGTGGAATTGAAGAATATAAAATCATACAGCCATGAGACCATTGAATTCCTTCCAGGCATCAACGGCATCTGCGGCCAGAACGGGCACGGGAAGACAACCATCCTTGAAGCCATTGGCTATGTATTATTCGACTATCCTCCCTATAAAAAAATCGATGATTTCAGAAGACATGGCGAAAAGTCAGGTTATGCCGCAGTAACTGTGGAAGGAAAGGATGAAATCGAATATACGATACACAGGAAACTGGGCGGAAGCGATTACCTTATCAGGACGCCTGTCAGCGAAATCAGGGGCAAGAAAGATGTCACTGACTGGATCGCATCCAACCTCCTGTATAACATCAGGTCGCCGGAGGATATCCCTTCTATTTTTGAAAATGCTGTCGGCGTTCCGCAGGGGACGTTTACGACAGCATTTCTCCTGAACCCTGAACCCAGAAAGAAGATTTTTGATAATATCCTGAGAGTCGAGGAATATAAAACCGCATATACCAATCTTCGGGATGTCACGGCAGCTATTGAAAAAACCATCGATTCGCTGGAGAGGGATTTGATACCGCTGCGTACCCGCACCGAGAGGTATCCTGAATTGAAAAACGAAAAAGAATCCCTGCAAATTGAAATTAATGCTTTGAAGGCTGAGGGATATAAATATAAGCATCACCTCTTTAACCAGGAAAAAAGAAGAATTGTCCGGGAAAAAGGCCCAACTGGATATCCTTTCCTCACAGATAGCCAGTGAACGTGTCCGTCTTGAGGGAATAAGAAAGCAGCTCGAAAAGGCAAATTCAGACCTCCAGCACGCTGAGGCTGCCAGAAAAATCGTAAAAGAACTGCTTCCTGTTGAGGAATTGTTCAAAAAAGAGAACCTTGCGCTCAAAGAATTAAATTCCTCCCGCGTGAAGAGGGATAAATTAAAAGAGGATTTAGCCAGGCTCGATTTTAAGATTAGCACTCTTATGGAAAAGCTTGAGCGCTCATCCAGACTTTCACAGGAAAATAATGAACTTGAAGATAAAAAGAAACAGCTTATCCCAAAAATGGAAGCTGCGCGCGAGCTTGAAAATTCCATAAGTGAGATTCAGAAAGAACTTAAAGACCCGATGAATGATATGGTTTCCCGCCTTACGAATCTCAGGAAAGAACTGGAGCGGATGAAGGATATCGGGCGCGAGATCGAGGAGCAGAAGGTGAAATTATCACGCCTTTTACCCTTAAGAAATAAGCAGGCGGAACTTGAAGTTAAGATAAAGGATCTGAAAGAAAACCTTGAGATGCCGCTCCGTGAGCTGTTATCAGACATCTCAGTATTAAACGAAAAGGAAGCGCGGGCTGAAAAACTGCGAAATGAGATTTCAGGCCTCGCATCCAGAAAAAGCCAGCTTATTCCCGCAGTAGAGAAGCATAAGGCTCTTGAAGATGAAATAAAAGCCCTCTCCGCTTTCCTGGAATC
The DNA here is from genome assembly GCA_902386085.1 of uncultured archaeon. Taxonomy (GTDB): domain Archaea; phylum Halobacteriota; class Methanosarcinia; order Methanosarcinales; family Methanoperedenaceae; genus Methanoperedens. Next base: position 1,070 of record CABMIA010000006.1, on the reverse strand, counting down.
GCTCAGCAGGCTCGGTTTTGAATTGAGAGGGGCGGTTGAAAAAGAAAAGTGCGCAGATGCACTTTCGTCAGAAATTGAGCAACTTGAGAATAATATGCTCGCTCTAGCCCCGCTTATAGAACAGCAGACAGTACTTGAGATACAGCAGCAGGAACTCAGCCAGCTGCAGGCGGCTGTAAGCTCATTACTAAAACAAACCCGGAGCAATATGAAACTTGCAGGAACAGAGGGTCTGTGTCCGATCCTGAATGGGGTTAAATGCGCTTCGGTCCATGATTTTACCCAGTATTTCAAGAACGAGATAGATACTAAGAAAAGAGAGTTAAAAGAGATAGAGGAAAAACTAGAGGGTATATCAAAGGAACTTAAGCAACTCAATAATCCCATAAAACAGCGTGATGATTTTAAGGTGCTCATTGAAGCCAAAAAGAAGGAATTTGGTGCCTATGCCGGTGTTCATGAAAGCGTAGTTTCACGCCGCTTAAGAATCGAAGCTTTAGTATCATCTTATCCTTCACTTGGATTTGATATCCACACAGGAGATGAGGAAGAACAAAAGACAGTTTCAATGAAGCTTCAATCCTGTAAGAAAGATTTTGAAAAAATGCAAAAATCCGTAAGGGAATTTGAAAGCACAGGTGCTCTCATCGCATCAAAAAATCGAGACCTTGAGAATCTTTCCGATATCCCTGCAGCAGTTGATAAATGCAGCGAGAGGATAAAAAAGCTAAATTCCATGTTCGGTTTGGATATTGAAATAGACGGCGTTAAAGCCCATTTTGAAAGCGCTGTTCTTGAAATAAAATCGCTTGATGCCTCTTTAAAGGAAATGAAAGACCCGGCTGGGCAAATAGATAAAATAGAATCCCTGAAGTCATCAAAGCAGAAAGATCTGGAATCCCTGAAAGATGTTCCAGCGATGATTTCTGCGTGTTTAACACAGCTTGAAGGACTCAATAACCGGTTCAATTTAAAAAAGAAGCTGGATGGAAACAGCGATGAGCTTAAACTTGTCGATGCACTGATAGAAAATAAAAACAAAGAACTTAAGGCTTTAAATTCTCCTGATA
>CABMIA010000005.1 GCA_902386085.1 uncultured archaeon | reverse complement strand
TGCCTCATCACCCTCCCTGAACGTGGATCCACGGAAGGCTTTGCCATCGGGAAGAACCACTGCCAGCAAAATTCTCTTGACGCATTAGGATATTTCCTGTCAAGGGCCTCGTGCATGTGCACTTCTCCATACCCCTGTGAAATATCCTTCTTGTGAAGCTCCTTCAACCTCTCAAGATGTTTCTTCAAATCATCCTTTATTGACACAGGCATCGGAATCATCCGATCCTTGTCTCCCTTTGCCGCCCTTATATGCAGAAGCCCTCTTCCAAGATCAACGCCGTTCACCCTGAGCCGCATGCATTCGTTCAGCCTAAGCCCGCATCCATACATGAGCTTGACCATTAGGGCCGCAGTCCCTTCAAGGTAAGATATGATCTTTGCGACTTCAGCAACACTGAACACCACCGGCAGCCTGAACGGCCTCTTCGCCCTGACATTGTCACGCATCTCCCCCATCTCCCTGTTAAGCACATACCTGAAAAGGAACAGTATGGAGTTGAATGCCTGATTTTGGGTTGAGGCTGAAACTCTCATTTTTACTGCGAGATTTGTCAGATAACTCCTCACATCATCATCGGTAATCGAATATGCGTCCCCTTTCCCCAAATACTTCTCAAACCTCCCTATCCATTCAACATACGTCTGCTCGGTCCTGTAGGAGTAATGCCTCAACCTCAGACTTTCCCTCATTCTCAAGATGGCTTCACCCCATGAAAGTTCCATTGTTACATCCTTCCCATCCTCCTTAACAGGCACCTGGGGCCTTAAATTCAGATTAAGATAATTTGTCACATATATCCTTACCGCATTCTCCGCCTGCCTGACCTGCCAGTCGGCATATCTCTTGTCCTGCAGCATGGCATTGCTGAAACTTAAAATGCTGTCCCTGGTTATCGCCTCCGCCCTGTAGCCTATTCCGTGAAGATACTTGTCCACCCAGTTGGAATAGTACTTAACTTTATTTTCCTGGACAAGCCTCCTGCTTTTAAGGAATTTCTCAAATTCCATCAGTTTTGCACCATGAATATCCATGCCTCCCCCTTGCTTTTTCAGCTTCATGTTGTATTTTATATATTAAGGATTTCAAGATATGCGTACCAACGCATATACATGGCAAATCCCCCGTAAAGCGTATTTATACTGCCTTGTCTTAGTCTATTTTATATTAGATAACGCAGTTTTGCAAGATTTATTGTGGATTTATCAGTTTTTTGCAAGAAAGTTTAAGCGGTTTCCCGAAAAAGCGTCCAAACGCCCAATAACAGTTGGACTAAAAATGATAATACATAAAGACATGATGATAAGAGACTTAAGAGATATAAGAAATATATAATTACATAATACTACATGACAGAAGAGACTCCATCCGTCTGCATTGATGATGATTCCGACGACATGCATGCGATGCACGACTGCGGCGATATTTTCAGGCGGTTCGGGCAGGAGTACGAGCGTACGCACGACATGACCGGCGTGCAGAGGCGCGTGATGCGGGCGGTGGCCTCATGCAGGACATCCGCGCTCGGAGGACATGCCGGAAGATGCACCAGCTGCGGGCATGAGGAGATCTCATACAACTCGTGCCGCGACAGGCACTGTCCGAAGTGCCAGGGGATAAACTCGAGGATATGGGTCGCGGAGCGTATCTCTGAGCTGCTCCCCGTGCAGTACTTCCATCTCGTGTTCACCGTCCCGTCGCCGCTCAACGATTCCGCACAACTTGACGCAAAAGCATTCTACAACGTGCTGATGGACGCCTCATCCGAGTCGCTGATCAGGATGTTCCGGGATGTGCACGGCGCTGTTCCGGCGGTGGTTTCGGTACTGCACACATGGGGTTCGAGCATGTGCCTGCATCCGCATGTGCACATGATCGTATCCGGCGGAGGACTTGATGTCCGCGGATCAGGATGGACATCAGTTCCGGACGGTTTCCTCCTCGACGTGAAGGATCTTTCCAGGCGGTTCAGGGACACGTTCGCCCGCATGTTCCGCAGGAGGTTCCCGGGGCAGCTCGAACCGGCCGGCGTGTTCGAAAAGGACTGGGTCGCGTTCTGCAGGAAGCCCTTTGCCGGCGCGGAGGAGTTCGTCGAGTACGTCGGCCGATACACGCACCGCGCAGCGATCTCCAACAGGAGGATAAGGGATTTCAACCGGGAGACAGGCGTCGTCACAATCGAGTACAAGGACTACCGCGCCGGGGATGCCGACGCCATCCCCGAGATCAGGACGATGGAGCTTCCGGCCATGGAGTTCATCAGGAGGTTCCTCCAGCACTGCCTCCCGAAGGGGTTCAGGAAGATAAGGTTCTACGGCATCTTCGCAGGAAAGAAAAGATATGCGAACATCGCAAGATGCAGGTGCATCTTCAACCTGCCGCCGCTCCAGAAGACGGAGATTGAAAAACCGGAGCACAACGTCTGCACTCGCTGCGGCGGGGAAATAATATTCAATGAGGAAATCATGCCCCCGTCCGCCCCGCACATAGTCTTCAGGAACGAGACCTGGAGAAAATCAGCATGAGAAAAAGAATAATAATGAATGATCCGGAAACGTCCTCCACCATGCCCTGCCGTCTTGACAAAGCAATCCCCGGATGGTAGCTTTCCACCATAGGAGCAATAACCAATCAGGGTCCAACTGTCAGATACACCTTCATGGTCCGAATTCGAAGACGGCCCATGAAGGTAATCTTTAAGTTCTCAGATAATATGAAAACTAAAATTATTACAAATGATCCTGATTCTCCTGTGGCAAAGTTTGTCCAAATCATATGGCATATGGCTCATAAAGATAATGTATCTGAAATTATATTGATTCTGGACAAAGATAAATTTCGAATATTAATTGATCAAAAAGATATTGCTCCTCCTCCACATGACCTGTTCAAGCCCGTCGTAAAAGAATTCATAAGCTATTCCGGGAAGAAAGTTAAACTTTGGACAAGATCAATAAAAGATAAGAAATGTATTGTTGAAACATGTAAGAAAAAGATTGAATGGTCAATGAACTCAGAAAACATATCCAAAAGATTATCAATAAAAAGAAACTGAGAACTATCGGCCTCACCGAATGGAGTACCATCGGTAGGCCTAAGCGTTATAATCATATGAATAATTCAAATATAGAGTTGGAAATTACAGAAGGGAAAGCGCAGTGGATTCTGGATTTGAAGAAAGATTCCTTGAATCTCAAGTTCTTTCTTACTCATAATCCAGAAATTTCAACTCCAGAAAAACTACTCATTTTTGAAGGAGTCACAAAATTTAAATCAAATTGGATTGATCAAAATAAAAATTCAATTGAAGGACTTATTGGAGCAAAAGAAACATATAAATCTAGAGATACTGAATATCTCATCGTTACCGACCAGAGAGAAATCATTTTTAAAGCAAAAAGCAGAAAAATTGAAATTATAACTATCGGCCGCAGGTAACCCGGCTTCGCCGGTCACCAGGGCCTTGAGCGTTCGCCGAATAAGATTAAATGGATAATACATGAAAAATGATACTCGGAAAGATATCGTAGTTAGTCTTATCATTGCCCTTGCTGCTTCATTACCAGCTCAATGGTTCTGGCTCGCCTGTGAAAGACTCCCGCCACCCAAAATACTTGAAAATGGAATGCCCGATAGCATTATTTGTGACGATCGTCCGCTTATCCTTATGTTTAATGGGGATTTAAGATCTAAAATATTTCTGTTTGTCTGTATATTTATCTATACCTTTTCACTCGCATTGATCAGCAGAAGGATTTTGCGCTCTAAGCCTAAATCAGAATTGGCAGAAAAGAAAGATAAACCAGAAGATACACAATTAAAAAATTAATAAAGGCGAACTATCGCCTGCTGGCAACCTCGCTTCACTCGGTTGCCAGAGACTAGAGCGTTGTGTACAAGAGATAAATCAT
>CABMIA010000004.1 GCA_902386085.1 uncultured archaeon | reverse complement strand
TTCTTAAGCAATCCCAGGAATTACAATTTAAATACTGAGCAGAAAGAATTTCTCAAAAATAAGACCTTTTCGGGAAATGAGATTGTTGCAGGAGCAAGAAGAATGTGCCTCATGAATATGTTCCTTCATAATATTGGCGAGATTGACGGCGAATCTCATGTATCCTCAACGGATTCACTCATATCCGATTCGGGCGTCCGTTATGATTATGTGCTGACCAATCCTCCTTTTGGCAAAAAAAGCAGCATGACTTTCACAAATGAAGAAGGCACACAGGAAAAAGAAGAACTTGTTTATAATCGCCAGGATTTCTGGGTAACTACTTCCAACAAACAGTTAAACTTCCTGCAGCATATTCATACACTCCTGAAATCAGACGGGCGCGCTGCTGTTGTCCTGCCTGATAATGTACTGTTTGAAGGAGGTGTCGGAGAAACTGTACGTAAAAACCTGCTTGCAACAACGGATTTGCATACTATTTTAAGACTACCTACAGGTATTTTTTATAAACAGGGTGTAAAAGCAAATGTCCTGTTTTTTGATAATAAGCCCGCAAGTAAACACCCCTGGACGAAAGAGGTTTGGATTTATGATTTTCGTACCAATGTTCATTTCACGCTAAAAGAGAACACGATGAAATTTGAGGATTTAAAAGATTTCATCACATGTTATAATCCTGAAAACAGACACAAGAGAACAGAAACATGGTCAAAGGACAATCCGAATGGGCGCTGGAGAAAGTCCACCTATGAGGAAATAATTTCACGGGATAAAACAAATCTCGATATTTTCTGGGTAAAAGATGAAAGCCTGGCTGATCTGGATAACCTGCCTGACCCGGATATACTGGCAAATGAGATTATTGAAAATGTAGAAGCCGGACTTGAGGGTTTTAGAGAAATAGTTGAAACGATAAATGGTGAATAAGATTCTTACTATCCATCCTCAATCCCACGCTTCCCAAAATGATGGCAGAGCATAAGAGGTGGCGCTGGGGAAGGGTTTACCTGCAAGGTTCTTTTAATACGGAAAACCTTTTAATATATCGAGTCTTGTCATTGGTACTGATGGGATAAAAAATATAAACTCGATAGATTATAGTATTTTTCCATTAGTTGTGGAGGTAGAATAATGGTGGCGAATAAAATTAACGAAGGGCATGTCTTCGGAATAATGGCTGGAATCACCGTGCTGGCAGTTCTGTTGCTGGCTGGCGGCGCAGGTGCAGTGATGCCGATGAGCGCTTGCACCACGATTTCCTCGCCTGGTACTTACGTGCTTACACAAAGCATAATGAACAGTCCCGACAGCACATGCATTAATATCACATCAAGCAATGTTGTTTTTGACGGCACAGGACATACTATTGATGGGGTGAATTCCCAAATGTGTATTGGTTGTCCGCAGGAAATACTTACTTACGGTGTTTATGTTTCTAACTCAGCAACTGCTCTCACAAATGTAACTGTCAAAAATTTGATGGTTATGAACTGCACTTCTGGCATTTATTATTTCAATGTCCAAAACGGAAGCATAACTAATAACACCCTGAGCTCGAACTACTTCAATGGAATCTCCCTCGGCAATTCCAACAACAATAACTTGACCGGCAACACCGCAAGCTTGAGCACCGAAGGAATCTTGCTTTCCTATTCCAGCAACAACAACCTTATCCACAATGCAGCAAATTTGAACACCTTTGGAATCTCCATCTCGTTTTCCAGCAGCGGCAACCACCTGAACAGCAATATCCTATCGAACAACTCAGCAGGAATAGAGCTCAATCTGGCCAGCAACAACAACGACCTTAACAGCAATGTCATATCGAACAACCCTGCAGGAATCATCCTCGGAGGTTCCAACAACACCATATATAATAACTACTTCAACAATACCGACAATTTTGGCATGAGTGGCAACAACACCTGGAACACAACCAGAACCTCAGGCACGAATATCATAGGAGGCCCTTACTACGGTGGCAACTTCTGGGCGTACCCGAATGGCACAGGCTTCAGCCAGAACTGCACAGATGCGGATAACGATGGAATATGTGATTTACCTTACGTGCTAGATTCCAGCAACATCGACTATCTTCCGCTTGCATACACGTCATCCAACAATGTAGTCTCCCGTTATGCGGGATCCGATGGCAGAGTGCATAAAAGCGGAGCTGTGCAAGCGGTAATGGATTATTTTGCAGGAATATTGACAAGACAGGATGCCATCACCGTGGTGATGGCTTACTTTAGTGGATGAAAGTGTAATGAAGAAATCAAACAACTTTGGTAAGAGATATTTCCTCAGAATAGGGGTTGGAATTATTCTGGCGCTTCGGTTGCTTGCTGGCAGCGCAGGTGCAGCGACTCTTACAGTAGATGATAGCGACGGCGCGAATTATATAAGAATACAGGATGCGATAGATAATGCGAGCGCCGGGGATACAATCCTTGTTCATAGCGGGACTTATTATGAGAACGTGAACGTGAACAAACAGCTAATCCTGCGAGGAATTGATAATGGCGGGGGGAAGCCCGTTGTGAATGCCGTGGGAAGCAGCAGTGCGATCACGCTCTCTGCAGGCGGGACTATATTGGATGGATTTAATGCGATTGGAGCAGGCGGTTACTCAAATGCCGGAATTACGGTCACTTCAAACAACAACCTGCTTAGCGGCAACAATGCCTATAACAACTTTATTGGCATCTCTCTGGAATTTTCCAGCAACAACATGCTGCGCGGCAACAACGCTGACTCGAATTATGATTACTATGGTTCTAACGGTTTCGGCATCTATCTTTTTTCATCCAGCAACAATACACTGAGCGGCAACACCGCCTCAAACAACTCTTATGGAATCGAACTCTATAATTCCGGCAACAACACCCTGACCGGCAACACTGCCTCAAACAACTCTTATGGACTCGATCTCTCTGGTTCCAATTACAACAATAACCTGACCGGCAACACCGCCTCGAACAACTCTTATGGAATCTTCCTCTATTCCGGCAACAACACATTGATCGGGAACAACGCTTATAGCAACCGGGATGGCATCTATCTGTCAACTTCCTCCGGCAACAATACGCTCATAAACAACAGAATGACAGAAAATAAATACAATTTTGGTTTGCCTGAACAATCAGTTTCAAATTTTGATAACCGGATTGACACAAGTAATCTGGTGGATGGAAAATCAATCTTTTACCTGCAAGGCGCTGTAGATACTGTATACGACTCTTCTACCAATGCTGGAATTCTCTTTTGCATAAACTGTGTAAATGTAACAGTAAAAGGCTTGAATTTAAATAAAAACGAATATGGAGTGTTTTTTTGGAATACCACTCGATCAAGAATAGAAAATGTAAAATCAATGAACAACCGGAACGGAATCTATCTGGGGTTTTCCAGCAACAACACGCTTAGCGGCAACAATGCTTTTAACAACGATTACGGCGGCATCTTTCAGGATTCATCCGGCAATAACACCTTGAGTGGCAACAACGCTTCGAACAACATTTACGGCATTTTTATTTCCGATTCCAGCAACAATACGCTGAGCGGAAACACTGCTAACTCAAACAACCATGACGGCATTATCCTGTCCTCTTCCGGCAACAATATTCTTAGCGGAAACACTGCTAACTCAAACTCATATTATGGCATCAATCTGTACTCCTCCAGCAACAACACGCTGACCGGTAACAATGCTAACCTGAACAACTATAACGGCATCCTCCTGGGGCATTCCAGTAACAACATTCTGAGCGGCAACATTGCTAACTCGAACAATAATTTCGGAATCTTTCTATCCAGTTCCGGCAATAACACGCTGAGCGGTAACATTGCTAACTCGAACGACAATGACGGCATCTTTCTAGAATTTTCAAGCAACAACACGTTGAACGAAAATGATGCCGGCTCAAACAACCGTTACGGCATCCATCTGGACTATTCCAAAAGCAATACGCTAATAAATAACAGAATGACGGAAAATAAATATAATTTTGTTCTGGACGGGCTATCATTTTCAGATTTTGATGCCCAGATTGATACAAGTAATCTGGTAGATGGAAAACCCATATATTATATAAAAGACGCTATAGATACCATATATGACTCATCTACCAATGCTGGAATTTTCTTTTGCATAAACTGCGTAAATATAACAGTAAAAGACCTGAATTTAAATAAAAACGGATATGGGGTGGTTTTTTGGAATACTACTCGCTCAAGAATAGAAAATGTGAAATCTGCAAACAACGGCAATGGTATCTATCTGTACTTTTCGAGCAACAATACGCTAAGCGGTAACAATGCTTCTAACAACGGTTACGGCATCTATCTATACTCTTCAGGCTACAATACGCTTACAGGCAATATAATGACAGTAAACGAAAAAAATTTTGGTTTAGATGGAACTCATGACTCGGATTTCAATAACAGCATCGACATTAGCAATCTGGCAGATAGAAAATCAATATATTATGTAAAAAATTCAAAAAATGCTGTTTATGATTCGTCCACAAATGCTGCAACTTTTTATTGCATCAGTTGTGTAAATGTAACCATAATGGATTTGAATTTGAGTAAGAATTCTGCAGGAATATTTTTCCGGAATACAACAAGTTCAATAATACGAAATGTAAATGCCTCGAACAATGAATTCGGCATCAATCTGGATTATTCCAGCAACAACACACTGAGCTTCAATACGGCCTCAAACAACGGCTTTGGTATCTATCTGTGGTATTCCGACAGCAACAGCATCTATGACAACTTTTTCAATAACAGCCACAATTTTAGTATTTACGGCAACAACACCTGGAACACCACTCGCACATCCGGTACTAACATCATCTGCGGCTCTCATCTTGGTGGCAATGTCTGGGCTAATCCAAATGGCACAGGTTTCAGCCAGACCTGCGCAGATGCGGATAACAATGGAATATGCGATTCACCTTTTATCCTTGATTCCAGCAACATCGACTATCTGCCGCTTGCATACAAGCCACAAGCTACCCCAGGTGAAAATATTATTTCAAGATATGCCAGCCAGGATGGCAGGGTGCATAAAAGCGGAGCCGTGCAAGCGGTGATGGATTACTTTGCCGGAATAATAACGAAACAGAATGCCATTACTGTGGTGACGGCATACTTCGGCGGGTATCAGAGCACCAATGCATCCAGCATCCCCATCAGCATCAACGATTTCACATTCAAAACATATTCAGTGCTGAGCAACGAATCCGGCAATCTTTTCTTTTCACCATTCTCGATCTCTACCGCTTTGTCAATGGCTGCGGAAGGTGCTGGCGGCAAGACTGTGGAAGAGATGCGTAAAGTCCTGGGGCTTTCTAACGAATCATCTGCCAACCGTGCGGGTTTTCAAAGCCTTTTGAACAGCCTTAACGCGAATAACACTGGTTACAATCTTTCTACCGCAAACGCGATCTGGATTGAAAAAACTTTTTCTTCCAGGCAGGAATTTTCAAGCGCTCTTTCAACTTATTACAATGCATTGGCTCAGCAGGCGGATTTTGCTAATAATGCCGATGGAGAGCGAACTAATATCAACAACTGGGTGGCAGGTAAAACCAATAACAAAATTCTTGACTTAATCCCATCCGGCGGTCTTAATTCATTCACGCGGTTGGTTATTGTAAATGCAATCTATTTTAACGGGAACTGGGCGCAGCAATTTAACAAGAGCGACACCCAGAACGCTACTTTTTTTGTTTCTCAATCCAGGAACGTGAGCGTTCCGATGATGCACCTTTCAAAATCGGAGAACGCATCTTACTACGCTGATAATGAATTAAAGGCTCTTGAAATGGATTATCAGGGGGATAACCTGTCGATGCTTATCCTGCTGCCGGATCAAAATCATAGTCTTCCTGAAATTGAAGCAGGGCTTTCATCCGCCGGAATCTCGGATATTCGCGCAAAGCTTGTACGCCAGCCGGTGCAGGTATGGCTTCCCAGGTTCAGCATGACGAAGTCCAAAGAAATGAGTGACCTGCTAAAAGGGCTCGGAATGATAAACGCATTTGATCCGGATGCCGCCGATTTTTCAGGGATCAATTCAACCTGGGGATTATACGTCTCCGGCATCTATCACAAAGCCTTCATAAATGTGAATGAAACCGGAACTGAAGCCGCGGCTGCAACAGCGGTCATCGTCGGTGCTACCGCAATTGAAGTTTTCCCGGAATTTCGTGCAGACCACCCGTTCTTGTTTTTCATTATCGACAAGCCTACCGGGACGATCTTGTTCATGGGTAGGGTGGCTGATCCAACAAGCGAGACCTGAAAACACACCTGACATAAAATTCGGAGGAGCAGCGGTATTTTATCGCCGGTTTAAAATTTCCAAAACCATAAGTTTTAATTGCATTATCACATTACTAACCCCCATTCCATGGAGATCACCTTATGCTAAAAGAGGCTTCGCAATACGATGCAAAACTCATAGACCAGGAAATCCAGAAATTCTGGGATGAAATAGATGCTTATTCTAAAGTCAGGGAACTCAGGAAGAACGGCAAGAAGTTCTTTTTCGTGGACGGCCCCCCTTATACCACTGGACGGATACATCTTGGCACTGCATGGAACAAGATAATAAAGGATTCGATACTGCGCTACAAATCCATGAACGGTTTTCATGTCCTTGACCGCGCGGGATGGGATATGCACGGCCTTCCCATCGAGGTAAAGGTTGAAGGCGTGCTCGGCTTCAAATCAAAAAAGGATATCGAGAAATACGGTGTGGGCAATTTCGTGGCAAAATGCAAGGAGTTTGCGCTAACCCATCGGGATGAGATGACTGCGCAGTTTAAGAATCTCGGGGTATGGCTTAACTGGAAAGACCCGTACATGACGCTGCGCGATGAATATATCGAGGCTGCCTGGTGGACGCTGAAACAGGCGCATGAAAAAAATCTTCTTGAAAAAGGGCTGCGCGTGGTGAACTGGTGCCCGAGATGCGAGACTGCGATAGCGGATTCGGAAGTGGAATACGCGGATGAGACCGACCCTTCGGTGTATATAAAATTCCCGCTCAAAAACGAGGAAAACACATTCATTGTGATATGGACGACAACGCCCTGGACCATCCCTGCCAATATTGCTGTGGCAGTGCATCCGTCTTTTGAGTATGTGAAAATCAGGGTTGTAAAGGACGGCAAAGAAGAAATCCTGATAATGGCAGAGGCGCTTATGGCAAACGTCCTGAAACAGGGTAGGTACAAGGACTACGAAGTACTCGAAACCGTGCTTGGCGAGGATATAGAGCTTGAATATATGCATCCCCTGGGTGACAAAGTACCCAAACAAAAGGAGTTCAAGCATAATGTTTTCATGGCTGATTTCGTAACAGCCGAGAATACCGGATGCGTTCACATAGCGCCGGGCCATGGCATAGATGACTTTGAACTTGGCATGAAAAACAACCTTCCGATATTCTGCCCCGTGGGGCCGGACGGCAGATATACGGAAGAAGCGGGAGAATACAGGGGCATGCACGTCAGGGAAGCAAATACTGTCGTTCTTGATGACCTGACTGACAGGAACCTGCTCCTTGCCAGCGGCAAGATCTCACACAGGTACGGGCACTGCTGGCGGTGCAAGACCCCGATCATATTTCTTGCCACTGAACAGTGGTTTTTGAAAGTCACTGACCTGAAGGAAAAAATGCTGGACGAGATTTCGAAAGTCAAATGGTACCCCGAGTGGGCGGGTTCGGCGCGGTTTGCAGACTGGGTCGCCGGGTCGCGCGACTGGTGCATTTCCCGCCAGAGATACTGGGGAATTCCCATTCCGGTGTGGATATGCGAATCCTGCGGTGAAAAAGAAGGGATGGGAACAAGATTTGAACTTGAAAAACGGGCCGGTGTACCGAAGCTTCCCGACCTGCACAGGCCGAATGTAGATAATATCCATATCAAATGCAAATGCGGCGCGCGGATGAGCCGGGTTCCGGATGTCTTTGACGTGTGGTTTGATTCCGCGGTGGCATCATGGGCAACTTTGAATTATCCCCATGAGGATAAAGCATTTAAAGAGTGGTGGCCTGCGGATTTCATCACAGAAGGCCATGACCAGACGCGCGGCTGGTTTTATTCCCAGCTTGGCGCAGGTATGATTGCGTTCGGGAAGGCGCCGTATAAGAGCGTGCTGATGCACGGTTTCACACTTGACACCGAAGGCAAGAAGATGTCAAAAAGCCTCGGCAACGTCGTATCGCCTGAAGAGGTGGTGGCAAAGGTCGGCGCAGAAGCATTGCGTTTCTATGTGCTTTCGCAAAACGCCCCGTGGGAAGATCTCAAATTTAGCTGGGATGAGGTTGGCAATGTTCACAGGATGCTGAATATCCTCTGGAACGTGTACCGTTTCCCTCTACCATACATGATCATTGATAACTTCGATCCCCAGGCGATGAAAGAAATCCCGGAGGCGCTGCGCCCCGAGGATAAGTGGATCCTCTCAAGGATACAGACGCTCATAAAACAGGTGGATGATGCAATTTCCGAGTACAATCTCCATAAAGCCACACGGCCGATCTCAGAGTTCATACTTGAAGACCTGTCGCGCTGGTACATCCAGCTCATCCGTCCGCGAACATGGCGCGAGGCAAATGACCCCGATAAGCTGGCTGCGTATTATACCCTGTATGAGGTTCTCGTCACCCTGACAAAGCTCATAGCGCCTTTTGCGCCGCATATTTCGGAAGAGATGTACCGGAATCTTGTGAGGAATGTTGATCCGGATGCGCCTTTGAGCGTCCACATGTGCGAATGGGTTGTGCCGAATGAAGAGTTCATCGATACAGGGCTTGAGATGCAGATGAGTGTCATCCGGGAAATCGTGGAAGCTTCCTCCAATGCAAGGCAGAAATTGAAAAGAAAACTCAGGTGGCCTGTGAAAAGGATCGTGGTTGCACCAAGGAACGATGAGGTCGCAGGTGCTGTAAAAAGCCTTGGATCCGTGTTAAAGGAACAGACCAATGCAAAGGAAATAGTGCTGCTTGCCGCAGGTGAGACATGGAATGAACTAGGCGTTGAAGTGGTGCCTGGTCCGGCAGCTATAGGCCCGGCTTTTAAAAAAGAAGCTGGCAGGGTAATAGCAGAGCTAAAGAAAGCAGACGGAAGGAAAGTTAAGCAGGCGATCAAAGAGGCTGGAAGTTTCGGACTTGGGAACTGGACCATCACAGAAGATATGGTGAGCTTCAGGGACACAATTCCGCCCGCGATCGCGCAGGCAGCATTTTCGGCAGGGGACGTGTACGTGGACACAGAGCTTACAAGCGAGATCGAATCCGAAGGTTATGCCCGCGAGGTCATCAGAAGGATACAGGATATGCGAAAGGAACTTGACCTTGCGGTGGAAGAAGAGATTGACGCGCTCGTGGAAATCAGGGACGCAAAGGTACTGGAACTTGTCTTAAGGCTAAAGGATTTCATAGCAGGCGAAATAAGGGCAAAGTCGCTGGTGATGGATAGGGATATCGAAGTAAAGGGCGGCCTTGTAAAGGATTGGGATGTCGAGGATGTAAAGATGAAGATGGCGGTTTCAAGAAACGTCCCATCTGCAATCTAGAATTGGCAGTTTTCGAAAATCCACATCGCCTCTTCCATTTCCGATTTATTTTGGAATCACATTAATTATACAATAATTATAATTATTTTGTTTGCGAAAAAGCTTTATACTCCAAGGTTTATTTTCTTTATAATTCAAATAGTATTGCCATTATAGTGAAACGGGAGTATTTCGAGGCAATAGGGGAGATAAAGCATGAGTATAAAAAAAAGTGTCTATGGGGGATGCCCCATCAGAATAGAATTTGGAATAATTACTTTGGCGCTTCTGCTGCTGGCAGGGGGTGCATATGCGGCCTCATCCACAACGCAGTCAACAGGGGTCAGTATTGCAGCCGCAGAGCCGGCACCGACTGTGACCGCAACGCCCCCTCCGGGAACAGATATTGTCCAGGTTACAAATAGTTATATAGGCATCGTGGTTGCCCCTCCCGGGACATACGTTATGGGCACAACAGGAGGGGATCCGAACCTCACAACCTCAGCCAATAAAGCACTTTTATACGGGTATCCCGCCACCCCGTGGACTTCGTATCTGACAGTCAGGATCGATGGAACTGATTATTATACAAAAGTGACAAGCATGGATGCATACAGGGTTTCAGGTCCGATATCTTCTGACAATGTGATATATACAGTATGGCGTATAGGGGATATTGGCATTATCCAGAAAATTTTACCCACAAACAGCTCCACCACAGGAAGGGAGGATACTGCACTGTTTAAAGTTTCTCTTGTAAATTATGGCAGTGTCGCCCACAGTGCTGGTGCCAGGTTTTTGTTTGACACGATGCTCGGCTCAAACGATGCTGCGCCTTTCAAGGTACCCGGCGTGGGAGATGTCACCACGGAGAGGGAATTTAACGGCAGCGATGTCCCGGCTTATTTCCAGGCATTCGATTCCCTGTCAAGCCCGACTATATTCTCCCAGGGAACGCTATCCATATCCCCGCCGAACAGATTCATTATGGCTAACTGGCGTCATCTCTACGATGCACCGTGGAATTATAGTGTACAATGGGGTGTACGCAACGGGGACAGTGCGTTTGCGGTTTACTGGAACCCGGTCGTTATTCAGCCTGGCGGGAATGTCGAGTATTCCACAGCCTATGGTCTGGGCGGAGTAACGGTTAGTCCGGGCATTCTTTCACTGGGTATATCATCGCCGACAAACGTGACATCTGGAGATGCATTTACGATAACTGCTTACATCCAGAACACAGCAACCATGGAAGTGATGAATATAAGTTCTTCTCTTGTTATTCCATCGGGGCTGGTACTTGTTCCTGGAGAGACTTCGGTTAAGCATGTTGAGGATCTGGCTCCGGGCGCACAGGCACAGGTTTCATGGAACGTACAGGCGGCAGGCACCGGGGCAATGAACGTCACAGTCAGTGTTTCAGGATCTAACGTTCCTGCCACATCAGCAAGCCGTATTGTAAATGTAGCATCGGTACAACCCAGCAATGGAAGTGTGACGAGAAGCATCTCGCCTTCCACGGTACAGCAGGGAAATGTGGTGAATATCACGCTGATACCCTCGCCTTCCACGGTCTTTAACCAGCCGGGTTATCAGGTAACTGAGGTAATCCCGCAGGGTTTTACTTTCATCGGGACAGCGGTGGGAGTGATCCACGCAGGTAACCTGTACACCTTTACCCAGATCGGCAGCGGTGAGATAGATTATTCGCTGACAGCGCCATTGACCAACGGAACCTATCCGATAAGCGGTACTTTCAAAGATGACCTGGGTAACACAGGGGTGGTATCGGGAACTGCAAGTATTAACGTTACCGGTACCTCAGGTACAGGTGGGGATTTACTCACAAGGTACGACAGCAACCACGATGGCAGGATTGAGAGGAACGAGGCAATCCAGGCGGTCACGGACTATTTCGCCGGAATAATTATAAGACTCGATGCAATAACCGTGGTAACCATGTACTTTACTGGGTGATGGAAACATCATCCGATCTTTTTTTTTTGCAAAAGCTGAAAAGGTTTGGATAATCCTGATATATGAGGATTCCCGGGGCGCCCGGATTTAAAATGGTGATTTAAATTTTAGTCAGCGACATATTTATATATGATGAGAAGGAAATATACCTCTTACTTAATGGCGGGGAGTGTCCTTAAGTAAAAAGTACTTTGCCTGATGGAAGGGGGTGTCTTGAATAAAAAGTACTTCGCCTGTTGGCGTATAATGCCTCCATTAAAAAAGGAAATTTGCTTTGACATGGCTGCCTTTGAGTTAAATTAAGGAGGGTTAAATGAAAATTAGGAGGGTTAAATGTTGAAAAAAAATAAAGGAGTGGAAAAACCTAAACTAGTATTTTTAGGAATATTACTAGCAATAGGAATATTGTCCACAATAATGATATGGAATAATAATGTTGCAAAAGCTGCCAGCGATCCTGCCGGCACATCAATGGACAGTGCAACATACAATTCATTGTACACGCAGACTGTGAATGCAAGTGATGGGACTGTTACTGCTCCGCCAAAAAGATTTAGATTAACGACGAACGAACAGAGGAAAGCGGCGGCAGATCAGATTGCAGCAGCACGTGCTGAATCCGGTGCTGCAGCGCCAGTAAGCGTACCTGTACTCAATCCGGGTGGAATGCCTGACTACTTTGGCACGACACCCAACTATGCCAACAGCCCGCTCCCGGTAATCGGTGCGGGAGGAACAGTATCCGGCGGTATCAGGAAATTCGTCGACTCGCTGCCGGGTCTTGGACCCCTTGGCGCAAACAACCTCGGGCAGTACATACCCTTGGCAGTTGCGGATAATACAACATATGCCGGGTCAGATTATTACGAGATCGGCCTTGTAGAATATACAGAGAAGATGCATTCCGACCTGAACCCGACCACATTGCGGGGTTACGTACAGATCGAGACTGCAAAGAACGCAGGTGTCAGCAGGCACATTGCCCTGAAATACCCTAATGGCGCTAATATAATGAACGCCACCGGTGGACAGGTCTTTGCCACTGATATTCCCCATTACCTCGGGCCTATGATCGTATCCCAGCAGAACAGACCCGTGCGCGTCAAGTTCACAAACTACCTTCCCACTGGCGCAGGAGGCGACCTTTTCCTCCCGACGGATGAAACCGTAATGGGAGCGGGGCAGGGCCCCAATGGGACAAAATCCGCGAATTATACCCAGAACAGGGCTACTCTTCACCTGCACGGAGGCAACACGCCCTGGATCAGCGATGGGACGCAGCACCAGTGGACGACCCCGGCAGGGGAAGTCACCGACTATCCTAAAGGTGTCAGTGTGAGGTATGTTCCTGACATGGACAATGGAAGCGAGCCCCTGGGAACGCTGACATTTTATTATACCAACCAGCAGAGTGCCAGGCTGATGTTCTACCACGACCACGCCTATGGCCTTACACGCCTCGATGTCTACGCAGGTGAGGCAGCACCTTACCTGAATATTGATCCCGTAGAACAGGCGCTTATTACTCAGGGAGTCCTTCCTGATCTCGGGATTCCACTGGTCATTCAGGATAAAACTTTCCTGCCGTCGGCAGCACAACTGGCAGCCGAAGATCCCACATGGAATTTTGCGCTCAACGCGAGCAGGTCGGATCTATGGTTCCCGCATGTTTACATGCCCAACCAGAACCCGGCTCCCGGATTCGGTGGTGCAAACGCGATGGGCAGATGGGACTACAGTCTATGGGTCTGGCCATTTTTATCACCGACAACCGGGCCTGTTCCAAACCCGCTGTATAATCCGGTCACTGCCCCATGGGAGAACTCAGTGAATCCCGGGACGCCCAATCCGTCTATAGTTCCCGAAGCTTTCATGGACTCACCTGTGATCAATGGTAATCTATACCCATATCTACCAGTCGGGCAGAAAGCATACAGGTTCAGGGTTCTGAATGCGGCAAATGACCGC
>CABMIA010000003.1 GCA_902386085.1 uncultured archaeon | reverse complement strand
TTGGCATCGATCTCACGGTCGGACAAGCCCATGATGGCCCCGTAGATGTAGATATTCTCCTTCGCCGTGAGGTCTGGCTGGAATCCCACGCCCAGTTCGAGGAACGGCGTTATCCTGCCGTTAATCTTCACCGAACCGCTGCTGGGACGCAGGATGTTTGCGATTATCTTGAGAAGCGTGCTCTTCCCGCTGCCGTTCTCTCCGATAATGCCCACGGCTTCCCCTTTCTCTACCGTGAAATTGATGTTCTTGAGAGCAACGAAGTCCTCGTATCCTTTGCTGCCTTTGAGCATCGCTGTTATTGATTCAAAAAGGGTGTTTTTCTTTTCATGGGGAAGCCTGAAGATTTTAGAGAGGTCAGAGACTATTATTGCGTCGCCGGTCTTCATAACTCCTCCGCGAACCTGGATCCAAGCTCTTTTCTGGGGTATCTGTAATTCAAGATACACAAAATGGGGTTCATTCCAAAATTTGTATGAAAGACTGTCAAAAGCATCACAACTTCAGGTTATCTAATCTTGAGGTTCCAGAATGTCTCACTTCAAGCGCTGCTTTTTCAAATTGCTCATCATCCAGTTTACATGCGAACTCGCTGGGACATTTCTTTCTGAGAGGTGCCGTGATACGTTTTATAAGATCTGTAAAGCTTTCTCTTTCTTTTTTAAGCTCAGAAAGCGCTTTAATAGCCTCTTCCGAAATTGTTAGTGTTTCATGTGCCATATTTCAACTGTATTTATACGTTTATTTATACATTATTATACCTGAGGAGCCTGAGAAGACGTCAGCCTTATTATCAAGAATGGTTCGAATATGTTCGGGTGGTTCATTTGGGTCGTACTGCCCGTCAGCATGTATATGCACGACGATATCGGAGCCGCGCCTGATCGCTTCCTCGTAACCTCGCTTGATGGTCTTGCCAAGGCCGCAGTTCACGATGTTGTCGAGGACAGTAGCGCCTGCGCTTATGGCTGCATCGGCTGTTTTGTCTGCGCTGCGGTCATTGATAACGAGGATCTCATTCACGAACTGGGAAGTGTCCATGATTATGTCCTCTATGGTTGATCTTCGTTACATGCAGGGATAATGGCTATGGTTTTCATTTTAATGTACAATTAAATTTATATCTATAATTTAATTATTCACAAAAGATCACCGGGATAAAATACATCGGTATACTTCTTTAGCGTCTGTATTTTCCATTCGCGTAATCCTTCATCTATAAGTCGCAGTATGAATAAGTTCGTATCGGTTCTTTCTTTTTTTGACCAAAACTCATCTCCTTTAATATGTCAGCAGGAAGTCCATTAGCAATCGTTGATGTGGACATTTTCATTCATCCCTATTTAAGCTCTGCCTTCAATTATTTCCTGTGAAAGAGAGCCGCTTATTTTGGCCCTGTTTCTGACTTCATTAATATCGACTTCTCTCTTTATGTTTTTCTGCATAAACTCTATGAGAGGAGATTTTCCGGCTTTGATAACTGCAAGCTGGATTGTTGCCTTCATGACGCCCTGTGGCATGTTATCAACAACAGTGGAATCAAATTCTGATTGCATGTTCTCACCAATATAATGACATCGATGGCATAAATAAGTATATACTAAATTAAAAAGGAAAGGCAAAGCAAAATATGGAAAAACTGAATGAAAATAGTGCCATTTCCAAAGTGTCGCTTGTAAGATGCCAGACCTATGATCAATCAAGTATCGATGTCGCAGTTGGAAAGGTGCTTGAGCTCATAGGCGGTATTGAAAGTTATGTTAGACCCGGTGATCGTGTCCTATTGAAAATAAATCTCCTGACAGGTGATGTTCCTGAAAAGGCAGTTACCACCCATCCAGCGATAGTACGTGCCATGATACGTCAGGTCAAAGAAGCAGGAGGCATCCCACAGGTTGGCGACTGCAGCGGCCATGAGGGGCGGCCGAATTATAAAAGATACATTGCAGCCTGCCGTAATACCGGCATTATGAAGGTATGCGAGGAAGAAGGAGCCGAGATCTTACACCTCAGTGCGGAATCTATCGAGATAAAAGCTCCAGGCGGTCGCATATTCAAGAGTTTCATCTTATCAAAGCAGGTTCGTGAAGCCGATGTGCTGGTCTCTCTACCTAAACTCAAGACCCACGCGCTGACATTATTCACAGGTGGCGTGAAAAACAATTTCGGCTGTGTAACAGGTCTCAATAAGGCAAAAATGCATCTTCGAGCCCAGGATCCGGAAACATTTTCCCAGATGCTTGTGGATCTTCTTGGCATAGTGCGTCCTGAATTGATCGTAATGGATGCAGTTGTTGGTATGGAAGGGAACGGACCAAGCAACGGCACGCCAAGACAGGTCAATGCAATTCTTGCAAGTATTGACCCTGTGGCACTTGATGCAGTGGCCTGCAAGATGGTCGGTATAGACCCGTTCATAGTACCTTCCACCCGTCTGGGACACGAACAGGGACTGGGACTCGGAGATATTTCCCGTATCCATGTACTTGGAGAGGATCTGAAGGACATGCAAATTGAGGACTTCCAGCTTCCCTCCGGTACTGCATCTTTTTTCCGTGCTAAAGGACTTTTGCGTTTCCTTCGCAGTAGGCTGGTGGCAAAACCTGAACTGATCAGACAACAATGCAAAAAATGCTGGATATGCTTCGAACACTGTCCTTCTGGTGCCCTATCAAAAAAAGAAGATTATCCTTCATTTGATCATAATAAATGTATCAGATGCTATTGCTGTCAGGAACTGTGTCCGAACAATGCCATTGAATTGAAGACACCTCTTCTGGGCAGGTACGTGAAATAATTAATATATATGAAAGGGTTCTGTCAAAGTCTCTGAAAGCAGGAAAAAATAATTGAGGAGCATAAAATCCGGTATTAATGACAAAAATATTTAAAGATAAATGATAATATAATATTTTAAGACTGAACTAAAGGTGATTTCTTGAATCCCGTAGAAGTAGACTCCCTTACGAAACGCTTTGGCGATTTGACTGTCGTGGATAATCTAAATCTTAACATCAAAGCAGGCGAATTCTTTGGTTTTATTGGCCCCAACGGTGCAGGCAAAACTACAACACTGCAGATGCTATGTGGACAGATACCTATTACATCTGGTAATGCTAAAGTGATGGGCATAGATGTTGCCTCAAATCCCATTTCTGTGAAATCACTCATTGGAATAGTTCCGGAATTAGAATACCCGCCAAGCTTTTTGACAGTAGAAGAATACCTGTATTTTGTATCATCTGTGAGAGGACTTTCAGATAATGGAAATGTTGACAAATGGATTGAGTTCTTTGGTCTTGAAGATAAGCGCAATATGATGTGCATGAGCCTTTCCAAAGGGCAGAAAAAAAAGGTTACCCTATCCGCTGCTTTTCTACACGAACCCAGGATGCTGTTCTTGGATGAGCCATTTCTCGATCTTGACCCACTCATCCAGAGGAAACTAAAAAGCTGGCTGCAAGATTATGTCAAAGGGGGTGGAACCGTATTCATGAACACGCACATACTTGAGCTTGCGGAAAAACTCTGCACCCGGGTGGGCATCATTGATAAGGGAAAACTGTTAGCCGTGGGCAGCCTGAAAGAACTCCAAAATTGTGCGGGCGAGGACCTGGAACAAATTTTCCTCCGTCTTGTTTCCAACTAGGAGTACCCTATGCTAGATTTGAAGATACTTAAATTGATGTTAAAAGAAGAGTTCAGGCTTCAGGCATCCTTTTTTAATAGCTCCTATTTTCTGGCATCATCATTGGCAATTATCCTTTTCACGTTTATAATGGGAGCAAGCTTACCCATGCTTCAGCGTACAGTGGCAATAAATGATATTCTGCTGATCTCTCACTGGGTATTGCTATTCTACGGCCTTAGCGTAGGAGGTTTTGCATTGTTTGGTGATCGCATCCCGGAGCGTAGATTTGGCAGCATAAGTCTGCTTCTGGGAAGCGGGTACACCCTGCCTTTGCGGTTCAGACGGCTGTTTCTCTTATTTTACATCAAGGATACCATTTACTACGTGTTCTTCACCATATTGCCGATGATGCTGGGTCTTGTTCTTGCGTCATTATTTGTAAAAATTTCTATTGCATCCTTCTTCGTTCTCTTCTTATCCCTTACTCTCTCATTCCTGCTTGGGATAGCTTTAAGCGTTCTGCTGTTCACGATATTGGCGCGTCTGAAAACCGCTGCTAGCGCTGCTATATTGGTTGCAGTGCTTACCGGAGTGATATACATTGGATCTACGGGTGTCGCTATCAAAGGGATTGCTGCCACTCTTCCTTCTCTGACTTTCTACTATTCCCATTCATTATTTACCATGATTGAGATAATGATAACGGTGCTTATTTTAGGGATAATATCATCTTTTTTCATCAAAGAGGCGCCGACGCCCCATGAGAAAAGGGCACAAGAAACATTCAGGAAAACTGTCCGTTTGACCTCGCGACTCGTGTCGAAATATAGCCCTGTATTATCCAAGGATATCATAGACTTGGTACGCAGCGGGGTTATATTTCCTATCATATTGACTTTCCTTATGCCGCTATTATTTCTATATGCAATTACCTGGTTTGTTGAATCTGTCATGCTCTGGAATTTCACCTTTTCCTTACTTTTCTATGCAGCTATGGTGGGATTCTTCTGTACCCTGCTTTACAGCTGGTTATCCAATATTGATATATCAGAATGCTACAATTCTCTTCCCCTATCAATGCCTCATGTGATACGAACAAAATTGATGCTTTTTATGTTCTTTACATGCGTCGTAGCAGTGCCTTATCTTGTGGTTCTGGGGTACCTAAAAGGTGAAATAGACCTTTTATTTATCAGTCTTTTCGCAATGTTTACAGTATCTGCTTATGTCGGTTCTGTACTGGCATATCTTACCGGATTATTCACAAATAGCTATCTGCTTGACGCAAAAATCCTGCTGCAATTCTCTATATTGCTAGTTCCTGTATTGCTGGCTGAAACGCTTTTATCATTCTATTATCCATACAATAGTAATAACACTACATTTTATATTACATGTCTCGGCCTTATTCTGGTTGCAGCCTCAATGATATTCTTGAGGAGATTGAACAGCCATTGGGAAGGCAAGATGTTCAGGATAGCATGACAATTCCTATTTTTTCACTTCGTACATCCTCCTTACCCCGCATCGCAGCGAGTTATTCTTTGTCGATGGTGCTTTGCCCAGAAACACAGATAGTTATTTCTTTTAACATGGCATTAAATTTTCAATGTCTTCAATAGAACATCCACTCCATAATGGCAGTAAATTTAAAAATCAGGAAAATCCATCCCATGGATTTGCAGATTTCCTCAAATTGATTTTCAATAGAAAGAGAGCGAAATGGCCAAAATGGATTGAATCAAAGCCCGGCGCTCTACCAGTTTCTCGTGTGAATGCCGAGGAAATAAGAGTGACGTTCGTCAATCATTCGACATTCCTGATCCAGGTGGACGGGATAAATATCCTCACTGATCCTATCTGGTCAACCTGGGCAGGACCCTTATCATTTGTAGGAACTAAACGTATCCGGGCTCCGGGAATTAAATTTGAAGAACTTCCCCCGATTGATGCTGTTCTTGTGAGCCATAACCATTACGACCACATGGACATGCCAACATTGAAAGCATTGGAAAAAGAATTCTCTCCGCTTTTTGTAGTTGGACTGGGAAACAAAAAATTCCTTGAAAAGAAAGGGTTAAAAAGGGTAGATGAACTCAACTGGTGTGAAAAAACATCTCTTTCAAATGGCAGCAGAGTATTTTTTGTTCCAGCGCAGCATTTTTCAGGCCGCACTCCCTGGAATATAAATAAAAGCCTCTGGGGAGGATTTATGATTGAAAGTTCACATGGGCATATTTATTATGCCGGAGATACGGGTTTTGGGAATTTCTTTGAACATCTCCATGCTAATTTTTCTAATATAAAAGTTGCACTGCTGCCGATTGGCGCTTACGAACCGCGGTGGTTCATGAGCCCTGTTCACATGAGTCCTGAAGATGCTGTAAGGGCACATCAGATCTTAAAACCAAAAGTCGGTATTGCAGCCCATATCGGAACTTTTCATCTGGCTGATGAAGGCATTGACGCTCCAAAGGAGCAATTAGAGATAAACCTCAGGGAAAATGGCATAGATCCAAAGGAGTTCATCATCCTTGATCCAGGGGAAAGTGTAACTATAATGCCAAATGATACTTTGAATCTATAGAGGGTTCTATGTAAAAATCATCGATAAACTTGAACAAAAGCATAATGTTCAACAACATGAAGTACGGGAAGTTTTTGCCCAACGATCCGCAATTTCGTTACGTTGAGAAAGGATTGCAACCTGATGAGAATGTTTACGCAGCTTTTAGGACGAACAGATGTGGGAAGATATATGATTGTTTTCTTTATATACAAAACAAACAGATGCACTGATAGTGTCTGCACGAAACATGACAGGCGCAGAACGGAAGAAATATGAAAAAAATTAAGACTTCAATATCAAAATCGCAAAGCTACGAAGAAATTGGCGAATACTGGGATAAACATGATCTTGCTGAGCACTGGGAAGAAACAAAACCTGTTGAATTTGAAGTGGATATCCAATCAGAGATAACATACTTTGCTGTCGATACTAAATTATCTGAAAAGATACAGTCACTTGCCAGGCAGCGCGGCATATCTCCTGATACTCTTTTAAATATGTGGGTGCAGGAGAAATTGCAGGAGCAGAATGCTTAGAAGATAACATATAATTATATTATAACAATTATAAATCTGCGGCGCCTCCGCGAACCTCGTGCAGCCACCTTTCGCACACGGCCCATAGCGCATTAGTAAAAGCGGCCGGGTTATCAGGGAATGGAAATAGAGTTCAATTAATCGGCAGGCTGCGAAACTTTATTATCGGCATTGAACCAAACGGAAAACCGCGGCGCTGGGCAGTTCGCGGGGTCGCCCGGCCCTCCGTGGTTTGGGGGGGCGGCGCAATCCGCGCGGAGGGATGCCCGCAGCCTTGGTGATGCGTTTGGGGAAGGGCAGCTCGCATCCCGCGACTAATAGATTGCCTTCACGTTTTACTTTTTCATCATCTTCTTAAATTCATCAACAGATATTCCGGCATCAACCAGTATACTTTTAACCACTTTTGGATGCAGGATTTTTCCGCTATGATAAGCAATTGTTACTCTTTTTCCCTCTTCATTCTTGTATATCTTATGGCTGCCTGACTGCCTTGAAAAACGAAATCCCAACTGTTCAACTATTTTGATCATCTCATTTGCCGTTACCCTTGGCAACTTTTCGCTCATGCGGTCACTTCGATGGCAACAAGGCTGAAGGAATTTATTTTTTCGATGACCTCTCCGCTTTCAATAATATCTTCTATATGCAGTCGGATGGCATCTTTTATATTTTCAAGAGCTTCCTCATAAGTATCTCCCTGCGAGTAGCAGCCCTGCAAAGCCGGGCACATTGCAAAATAGCCGTATTCATCTTTTTCTATTACTACCGGGAGCGTATATTTTTCCATCTCTAAGATCTCCTAATGGGTTTATTGATTTGGCAAGTATTTAATAACATATGTCGCTTCCGCTGTCATATTTTATCGGTCTCTATGTGTTCAGCTTCAAGCCTCCTGCAAATGGAAATCGCGGCGCTGGGCAGTTCGCCGGGTCGCCCGGTCTCCGCGCTTTGGGGGGGCGGCGAATCCCACGTAGAGGGATGCTGGCTTATCCCGTGCATCTGGGAGCATGCCACATTCAGAAATGGTGCTGTAGACCATGAAAAAGACGATTAACAACGAACTCAAAACGAACTTAAACGAACTCACGAGTCAGACCAAGTATGCAAAGCTTAGAAGTATATTACAACAATTATAAATCCGCGGCGCCTCCGCAAACCCCGTGCAGCCACCTTTCGCACATGCCCCATAGCGCATCAGCGAGAGGACCGGTTATCAATGCTCTTCCAGAAATTTAAATATCTCAGCTAGTACCTCGGGTGAAACCCACAATCCTGCCTTAACCAATTTTTGTATTGAATCAATCGCATCTTTTCGCGTAATAACTCCTGTTTCATACGCTTTCATCACGATACCCAGGCACCCTATAGCCCTTAAATTTAAAATTCTCGCAGCAATTCTTGCTAATTTATCATCTGCGAGAAACTCCTTGATATCAAGATGCATTGCTACACTGAGCGCATATCTTTCACCTTTGTGTAAACCCAGCTTTTCTCCTATCCCATTAATCTCAGGGGAAATTTCTATGTCTTTCAGTTTAATCCATCCTTTTTCAATCTCAATGGTTATCAAAGAAGATGCTTCATCTTTATATTTCACAACCTCGTCCCTGACCTGTAAAGGTATTACAATTTCTGAGTATAACTCTCTTAAAAGGTACAGCTTCCCGATCTTGGCCAGGAGAAGAAGCGGACTTGCGTCACTTACCGCGGGCATATTCCAGATCTTCTGTTAGCTCTTCTGTATCGTATTGAAAGACGATTTTCTGTTTTGGCAACTCCGAAAGCAGTTCAGCAAGAGAAACACCGGCGATCTCTGCGGCTCTCCAGAGTGTTATCTCCTGTTTTTGGTACATTTTGAGGACTTTATGTATTTTCCACTCGCGTAATCCTTCGTCTATAAGTCGCAGTATGAATGAGTTCGTATCGGTTCTTTCTTTTTTTGACCAAAACTCAATCTCTTTTAATATGTCAGCAGGAAGTTCATTAGCAATCGTTGATGTGGACATTTTCATTCATCCTCTATAAAATGATTTTTAAATTTTCTCTGAGATACGAATATTTCCAGAATCTTATTACGAATCCGACTATAGTAACACTAACTTCAAACTTTAATAACTTTTCCGAAAGTTGATTATAGAATGAAATAGAAAATTTTTTATTTTAAAATCTATATTTTATAAATATTATAAATCTGTGGCGCCTCCGCAAACCCCGTGCAGCCACATTTCGTAGACGTCCATAATGCAATTGGTGAGTGGGAAGTGTTATTAAGCGCTGCGCACTTCGCGGGGTCGCCCGACCTCCGCGCTTTTCCGGGCGGCGAATCGAGCGCAGGGCTCTATTCGCACCTTCGGTGGGCGCAGGGGAGGGGCGTTCGCATCCAGTCTATACTCAGATGCAGTAGTTGATCATCAAAATTGGAGGATGGGTTTTTTGAGGCAAGTTGTATTCTTTAATATGCGTCTAACAAAAATTATATGCAATTTTTGCAGAATTATCATTTTAAATGCTAAAAAAAATTGCATCTAAATCATTTTAAGGATAAGCACACCATAAACTTATATGGTTAGAACTATATTTTATTTAAGACTGTATGGCATCTGGAAAAATTAATAAATACTTTATTCTGTTAATGAAGGTTATTTTTTCATTATTAACTTTACTCTTTGCTTATTTTATGTATGCACTTTCACGAATATTTATTGTATATGATTATAAAAAAATTAATTATGATTTTATTATAATTTTAATTCTCATATTTGGTCTATATTTTTATTTATTAACGTCCATAACAATTTTAATTGCGTTTTTTAAAAAATTTAAAAAATTTAAATCATATATCATATTTTTTGTTCCATTTATTCCTATTTTGTCTATATCTTTATGGATTTACCAATCAAGGGAATTTAGTAATATAGATTTCAGTTTATTATCAAGTTTGTATATGCCTTTTTTTATTATAACACTGTTTTTTGTCACTAAAAGATCGTACGACGTAATCGGATATGTTGTTGGAAAAGAAATTGGATTTTTGGGGGACGATTATTTTGCTATTAGTGTACTATTAAAGCCTATTGAAGCTGGAGAGGCTGACTTATTAATAAAACATATAATTAACAACCTCTTAAAATATGAATTTATTAAAGTAAGCAGTATCGATATTAATAACAAAAAATACAAAGTCTTGAATTTTAGAAAAAGAAAGCCTACTTATTGGGCATATGAAAACATTCTTTTGACAGAACTCTATATTGAAGTAACTGATAATTTTCAACTGGTCAACATTGTTGATGGTTATGATTATGAAAAAAACGTCTATAAATGTATGTATATATACCAATACTATGATGATGGAGATAAGATTGCATCATTATCAAGCACCGATAATGCAGTTTATTTAGCAATAAAAGGAATACTACCTGAAGATACTTTAATTTATTACCATAAAGATGATAATATCACACCACGTGAAATTATATCTTTACATTATGAATTGTTTAATAAATATTTTATTATCAGGTATGGAACATTAATCGATAAACTCGAAACTAAGTTAAAAGACAGTTTAATCCGACTGAAAGAACCGTATAAAAAAGGTTTAAAATATATTATATATTTAATTATAACAATATTAATTATTATTTATTTATATATAAATAAATATCTTCCTATTTTGAATACCGAAACCATTTTGCTAATCATTTTAGGGTTTCCTCCTTTCATACATTATTCCATTAAAATTTATGAAAGGTTTGTATTAAAGAAAAAAGAATAACGTATAATAGAATCAAAGCAAGAATAAAGTTCCTTAGAATTGATGCTTTAATTCTTGCAAGTTCTCCATATTATATTTTACAAACATTATGGATAATAAATGTACTACAGTTTACCATAACCCCGTATTTGAATGGGCACTGAGCTTGTTAGCGTTTTCTTTTCTTGCAAAGTTTTTTTCTTTAATTCAATAAGCCAGAAAAGCTCAATTTACCCCTTATTTTTCCTTGATATAAATTGCGGATTATTTCCAACAATAAGATAAAAGTACAAAGTCAGAAAAGTCTGGCCACACTATCGAAAAAGCGAGTTCCAATCGCATTCCCTCATCATATCGTATTCCAAATCTTTCTCCAGACGTTGAACAGACATTTCTGATCACACCCTATCAGCACCAAAATTAATAACCTGCGCCGTTATTCAGTCCCTCCAATGCTCTCCGTCATCATCCACCCGCAAGAATCCAAAATCATAGTCTTACCCATAAAAGATAACGCCACGCAGCCCATCTTCCACGGCATCCTGACCCTGAAAACCACCCCCAAAGGCGCCCGCGTGGGTAAATTCAGGATAAAACAGGGGGAGAAAGAAGACTTCCGCGCCCCTGAAGAGCTGATCGAACTGCTGCGCCTTGCTGACAAGATCCTTATTGCAGAGGGAAATGAAAGATCAGAGGCCGGCTTCAAGGAACTGCTCAGCGCCTACCAGCTTGATTACGGATATACAACCACATGCCGCCTGTGTCTTGTGGCTGGAAGATTTGTCACGGTGAATACCAACTCTATCCGCTTTCGCAATGAATTGATATGCGAGGAATGCGCGAAAAATGAACTGGTGCGGGAATCGAAATCCCTGAAGCTTGGGGCTCACGCACGGGAAAGGCTTCTTAAGATACTACTTGAAACAAAAAACCTTGACAGGGTGCTTGCAATGCTCAGTCCTGAAAAGCTGGATTCGGGATTGACAAGGTTCGATACCATACAGGCAAGCAAAGTAGAATGCAGGATCAAAGTAAAAGACCTGCCAGTACATCCCGAACTGAAAAAGATACTTCTCCGCCAGCTGGAAGAACTCCTGCCTGTCCAGGCGCTTTCAATCGAGGCAGGACTGCTTGAAAGGAAAAGCCAGTTGATCGTCTCTGCCACGGCCACAGGAAAAACGCTTGTGGGGGAACTTGCAGGCATCCAGAACATCCTGAACGGCAAAGGCAAAATGCTCTTCCTTGTCCCTCTTGTTGCGCTTGCGAACCAGAAGTACGCGCAGTTCATGAAACGCTATTCCTCCATCGCCGCAACATCGCTTCGCGTGGGAACAAGCAGGATTACAAAAGGCATAAAAGGCATCAGGACATCGCTATCATCCGACATAATCGTGGGCACATATGAAGGAGTGGACTTCGTTCTCAGGTCGGGCAATGCAGGAGCGCTCGGCAAGATCGGGACTGTGGTAATAGACGAGGTGCACACGCTTGAGGATGAGGAGAGGGGACACAGGCTCGATGGTCTCATCGCGCGTCTGAAATTCACCGCACCGGATGCGCAGTTCATATACCTTTCAGCCACTGTTGGAAAGCCGGGCTGGCTGGCTGGAAAGCTGGGCGCGAGGCTGATCGAGTTCGAAGAGCGCCCGGTTCCGATCGAGCGGCACCTTGTCTTCGCGCCTGAATACGAGAAAAAGCGGCTGATCGAGCAGCTTGCGCGGAAGGAATATAATATGAGATCTTCCAAGGGTTTTCGGGGGCAGACCATCGTATTCACGAACTCGCGCCGCAACTGCCATATGCTGGCCGACGGGCTTGTCATAAAAGCGCTGCCTTACCATGCTGGACTATCGTATCACGAGCGAAAGAAAGTGGAAGAGCAGTTCGGGAAAGGGGAACTGCCTGTGGTCGTGACGACAGCGGCGCTTGCGGCTGGCGTGGATTTCCCGGCTTCGCAGGTCATCTTTGAATCCCTCGCCATGGGTATCGAATGGCTGACAGTGCGCGAGTTCCAACAGATGCTCGGGCGCGCAGGAAGGCCGGATTACCATGACCGGGGGATTGTTGTCCTGCTTGCAGATCCTGAGAGGAGATTCGGGAAAGGAGATTCTGAGGATGAGATCGCTTTCAGGCTGCTGCGGGGGGAACTTGAGCATTTTGGCGTGGATTACGGGGATGATGAACTCCTTGAGGAGACGCTTTCCAATATCGTTGTGGGAAACAGGCTTTCGGATATCAGGAAAATGGATGAATCACTGCTTGGGCGGGGCGACCTTGGGTACCTCCTGGATAAACTCGGTGAATATGGGTTTATTGAAAAAAAGCCATCAGGATTTTCGCCTACGAAGCTTGGAAGTATTGTTTCATCGCATTTCCTGATCGTGGAGCAGACCTTCCTGATAAAGGACGCTGTTCTCCGGGGACGCACGCCCCTTGATATAGTGACTGACCTTGAAACTCTTGATGCAGTATATTTCAGGTATGCCTCGCAGTTATCCGATGCCCTTGGAACCGATATCCCGACACGCGTATTCGGGGCAGGGCTTGATATCGTTTTCTCAGCCGACGGGATATCAAAGCTGAAGGAGAACGTTCGCCATGCTGCGCTTAATTTCGCAAGGGAGTTCATGGCATGCACATGCAAGGACTCACCATACTGCCCTTGCGCAGAGAGGAAATTTTCAGCAAGGATAATTGAGATGTGCGCCGAAGGCCTCTCGCCTGAAGGGATTATTTCAGAGCTTACAAAGCAGTACGGGGTTTATGCCTATGCAGGGGATGTGCTCAACTACCTTGACCAGGCTGCGAGGAATCTTGAAGCTGTGGAATTGATCGCAGGTTTCTACAGAAAAGCGGAGCTTGGTAAAAAGGCAGGGGAACTGAGAAAGAGAATGGAAGGATGACATTTAATAAGCACTATGTGAAGGAAAACACTTCAAAATATCATTCTTTTTCCTATGGAATGCTTTAAAATTTCCATTTTCCAGATGAAACAGGGGTAGTTATGCATGCATGGCTGTAAAATAGCTGAAAAGTAGAAAATCAAATACATATTAACCATGAACAATCGTGTACCATTTCGACGCATTATGATTTTTCCGGCAAATGCACATTATGCTCATTAGCATTATTATTTATTTTTCCAATAGAAATAAAGGGGTTGAATAATAAAAGATATAATAAATCGTCCGCAGACCCGTAAATGGAAACATGAAAGCTCTGCATTCCGTATTTTGTGAACTGCCAGGCTCAAAAAGCCGAAGAGCCACAGGTGGCTCGAAACCTTGATGTACTCTTCTGACTTTAGTAGTCTAAAAATGTCACACTCATCGCAGCAGGTCTGGGAGGATTTCTTCAAGCGCTATTACTGGGAGAACATCCTTGAACTTGCGAAAAATTATCCTGAAAAGCGAAGCCTTTCCATCGAGTTTTCCGACCTTGAGCGGTTCGATATGGAACTTGCGCATGAGTTGATCGACCATCCCGAAGCTTCCTTAAAACATGCCAACGAAGCGCTTTCAGGGATCGATCTTCCTGCAGATGTAATTTTTGAAAAAACCCATGTGCGTATCGTCAGGCTGCCCGAACGCATCCAGATAAGGGAACTCAGGAGCGAAAATATCAACAAATTCATAGCAATAGCGGGGTTGATCAGGAAGGCCACTGAAGTGAGACCCAAGATCATCAATGCGGCGTTCAAATGCCAGAGATGCGATCATGTTACCCTTGTCCCGCAGGGGGAAGGAAAATTCGTTGAACCTTTCGAGTGTGAAAACGATGTATGCGGGCGCAAAGGCCCATTTAAGCTTGTGCACGAAGAATCCGAGTTCATAGACGCGCAGAAGCTTCGCGTGCAGGAATCGCCTGACGACCTGCGCGGGGGCGAGCAGCCGCAGACGCTGGATGTGGATGTGGATGACGACCTTGCCGGGATCGTCGCGCCGGGTGACCGCGTAGTGGTCTCAGGGATACTGCGTTCCTACCAGAGAAGCACTGCGCAGGGGAAAAGTACGTTCTTTGATCTCGTCCTTGACGGGATATCCATTGATGTGGAGGATAAGGAGTTTGAAGAGATCGAAATATCAAAAGAGGAGATCGACGAGATACTCGAGCTTGGGAAAGACGCCGAAGTTTACAGCAAGGTCATCTATTCGATAGCGCCTTCCATCTATGGCTATGAGGAAGTCAAGGAAGCCATGGCGCTTCAACTGTTTTCCGGGATACCGAAATCCCTGCCTGACGGGACGCGGATACGCGGCGATGTCCATATCCTTCTTGTAGGCGATCCGGGAGTGGCGAAATCCCAGCTTCTAAGATACGGGGTCAGGCTTGCGCCGCGCGGCATATACACAAGCGGGAAAAGCTCAACATCCGCAGGTCTTACAGCGACCGCGGTCAAGGACGAATTCGGTGAAGGTAGGTGGACTCTCGAAGCAGGGGCGCTTGTGCTTGCTGATATGGGTCTGGCATGCGTTGACGAACTTGACAAGATGGAATCCGACGACAGGAGTTCGATGCACGAAGCAATGGAGCAGCAGACGATCAGCATTGCAAAAGCCGGTATAATGGCAACATTGAAATCACGCTGCGCGCTGCTCGGGGCTGCAAATCCCAAGTTCGGGAGGTTTGACAGGTACGAGCCGATTGCGAAACAGATCAATATGCCCCCCGCGCTCCTGTCGCGCTTTGACCTGATCTTCATCCTGACGGACGAACCTTCGGTTGGCAGGGATACTGCGATTGCCGAGCATATCCTGAAGGCGCACTATGCAGGAGAACTCTCGGTAAGGAGAGAAAATGTCCTTAATTCAGGCATAGAAGCGGAAGAAATTACGAAAGCCATGGAGGTCATCCAGCCGGTCATACAGGCCGATATGCTCAGGAAATATATCGCATATACAAAAAGGAACATCTTTCCCATCATCCAGGATGATGCCAGGAAACAGTTGATAGACTTTTACCTGAGCCTGCGAAAGCAGGGCGAAGACCCGAATTCCCCTGTCCCAGTGACCGCGCGACAGCTTGAAGCACTTATCCGCCTCGCCGAGGCAAGCGCCCGCGTCAGGTTGAGCAATGTCATCACCACGGAAGATACGACGCGCGTGATCAGGATCGTGATGGCAAGTCTCAAGCAGGTCATGACAGACCCTGAAACCGGCAGGCTTGATGCCGATATTATCAACGTGGGCATAAGCAAGAGCCAGAAGGATAGGATTAAGATATTAAAAGAGATAATCAGGGATCTCCAGGAAGAATATAAGAGTTCGGTTCCCTTAGAAGATATTATATCAAAGGCTGAAGAATCAGGTATCAAGAAAGATACTGTTGAAGATATGCTACAAAAATTAAAAGCCGTTGGAGAGATACTTGAAGTGACTAATGAAAAATTCAGGGTTGTTTGAACATGTATATGAAAAAATATGATGTGGAGTTGCAGACCATGGTCGCAGTCTGTGATAGGAATATTGTCGGGAAAAAATTCAGGGAAGGCGATCTTGTTCTTAAACTCGAAGAGAATTTCTATAAAGGCGCTGAAGCTTCAGAAAAAGATGTAAAAGAGGCGCTCCTGAGTGCCACGATTGCAAATATAGCAGGCAAGAAATCAATAGCCTGCGCGGTTGATTGCGGCTGTATCGATCCTGATACCATTATATTCATCGAAGGAGTCCCCCATGCGCAGATGGTGCGAATATGACAGAATTAATAGAAAACAATAAATTAATTGAACTTGTTATTGAAAAACACAAGAAATTTCTTGATATTTACAATACTGAGTTTTCAGGGATCACAGGGAAGATGAATACTCTTAAACAACAGTCTGATAATGTTAAAAAAGAAATTGAAACCGCAGAAGCGAAAATACTTGTTCTTAACGAAAAATATTACCTTCTTTTCCATCAGGCAAAAAAACTAAGAGAAGAAATATTCAATATGATACAGGAGAAAATGCGCGCCGCAGGGGCAGCCAGTGTTCAGGAGGCTGCGCGTATTTCCGGCAAAATAGAAGAATTTGAGAAAAAACTCCAGAATACAAAGAATATTGAGGAAGAAGAAAAGATTATTGTAGAGATGAAAAAACTACTTTATGAGTTTGAATCGGCAGCAAGGAAAGCAGGAATTACAATTACGTGCAAAGGGATCCCGGATAAGTTAAATGAAGCCAATTTTTCACATAAGGAACTATTATCCCTTCAGAATAAACCAAAGCAGGATAAAGGCTCTATGGAAGAATATGGAAAGCAGATACGTGATATTGAAGGACGCTATAACTGGTTAAAGCACAGGATCGAAAGTCATAACACTGCTTCTGCTTACTGGGAAAAACAAAAGGCGGGATAAAGTTTGACCGAATCTGAGAATACACGGGCGGAAAATACGCTTGCAGAGAATACGCAGGTTGAGGATTCACAGGCAGAAAATACTCAGGCTGAGAATACGCAACCTACACAACCAGAAACCCAAGACTCACCCGCACCGCAGGAACCTGAAGAGAAGCAGCCTGAGAATGTAACGCAGCAAGAGGTAACTAAACCGGAACCAGAAAAAAGCGATGCGCCACCAGTATACCCAAAACTTTCCGAACGTGAATTAAAAGAAAAAATCAATCTCCTGAGACAAAGGTTGGAACAGAATGAAAGAGAACTTAAAAATACCTTCCGTGAGATTTCTCTTCACAACCAGGGGGGGCAGGAATCCAAGACCAAGCGTGATGAACTGAATGCCAGGGTAAAAGAACTTTCCCCAAAAGCTGCAGAACTGCGGAAAAAGCGTGATGAAACAAATGCCAGGATTGCGGAATTGAAATCCATGCGGGATCAGCTCAAAGGCAAGGGAAAAGAATTCAGCGAAAAAATCGGGGAACTTAAGAAAACCAGGGACGAACTGAATACGACCGCGCGGGGGAGGGTTGAGACGCTTGAAAAGGCATACAGTGAAGAGCTCAACATATTTTTGACAGCAGATATCCCTCTTGAGCATGAGATCAATGTTTTTAACCGCCTTGCCGAGCTGATGAAAAGGCTTGATGCCACCAAGAAAGCTAATGTAATACATTCCGAGATCTCAGTGGAATACAACCAGGCAAAGGAAATTTTTACAGATATGGATTCTTTGCATGCGCAGATACAAACTCTTGCGCAGGAATCGCAGAAATACCATGAAGAGATGATCGCTATTTATCATGAGATAGATGCGATCAGGAAAGAGGCGGACTCTTATCACAATCAAGTGTCTGAGAAATATAAAGGCATTGCCCCTCTTCGGAAAAGGATAAGCGCTCTCAAGACCGAGATACCCAAAGTCAGGGATGAACTTGGAGTGTACCTTGAACAGATGAAAGAAATCCAGTTAACCAGGGATGAGCAGAAAAACGAAGGGAAACGGGAGCAGGCAAAGGAGAAGTTCAAGAAAAGCGGGAGATTGAGCCTTGATGAGTTCAGGCTTCTTGTCGAGAACAAGGACATCAAGCTTTAGACCATCTCCCGCTTGTTTTCCCGTGAAGCGCAAGTTCACCCATCACCCTGTCCACCTGTCTTGATACGGGAACAGGAAGGAAGTTCTCAAGCGCTGTCCCTGGCAGGGGTATAAAATGGTGGGAATGCACATTTCCTCCTTTTCCGGTGAGCCATTTGATTATCAGCAGCGTCTCCTGCTGGTCATCTTCTGTTTCATAAGGCAGTCCGAAGATAAAATCCACAACAGGCGTGAAGCCGTGCTGGAGGCATTTTTCAGCGCCGGTAAGTATGTCTTCTACTGTGTGACCCCGTTTAATCCTGTCAAGTATCCTCTGGCTTCCGGACTGCCCGCCCATATTGATGGCGGTATTTGCGCAGTACTCTGACACGAGTTCGAGGAGTTCGTCGGTTATGAATTCAGGCCTTACCTCGGATGGGAATGTGCCAAAAAATATGTTCCTTTCTTTTGGCAAAGCTGAAAGCAGCGCTTCTATCTTTTCCTTTCGCGGATGAATGCCATCTGAACCATAGGCAAACGCGTTTGGAGATGTGAACCTGACGTCTTTTAGGAATTTTGCATATTTTGAGATGATATCTATGCTGCGATGCCTCATAGTGTGGCCAAATAATTGCGGGGTTCCGCAATAAGCACAGTTGAACGGGCAGCCGCGGGTTATTTCGATGCTGCTGTGTACCATATCTGGATGAAAAGGAGGATATTTATCCAGATCAATGTTCTCTCTTTTTCCTGTGAAGATAAACTCTCCATCTTTTTTAAACCCGACGCCCTTAACCGAAGAAACATCTCTTCCATCCAGCACTACCTTAATCAGTTCAGGCAGTGTTTCTTCTCCTTCTCCTATGACAACGTAATCAAAATAACGCAGCGTTTCCTCAGGGCGTGAGGACGGATGCGGGCCGCCGGCTATTAATACCGGCCTTATTTCTGATTGCCCGATTTCATGGAAAATGGATGATGCCTGCGGTGTGGCAAAGCTGTAGATCATGATGCCTGGAGAGGGTTCAGGCACAAGGTCTGCGCCGGGAATAAGGGGCAGCAAGGCTGCAATGCTCTGCATGTTGTTTTTGAAATAGCGGAAATTAACAGGTTTTATTTTATTTGGCTGCACATTCATTTACGTTAAATTAGCTTGTGATCAAGAAAGCCCTGCTGGGCGATTTAACGTTAGCGTCAGGTTACAATGAAATTTTTTTCTACGGCTCTTCAAAGGCCTTATTTTCTTCAAAAAAAAAATTTGCCAAGTCCTTTAATTCCATGCCAGCTAAAAAGTGTAACTCCCTAAGATTAATGCCCGGCCTTTCTTGGAGCTCAACTATCACATCTTTAATATCGGCATTTACAAAACCTCTTATATTTTTTACGAAGTAATCCAGGTAAGTAAGAATCGGAGGGAAGTTGTTGGTAAAATCTATTGTAAATTGAACATCGTACCTTACTTGGTTAAAATCGACTTTCGGTTGATTTGGTTTATCACTATATAATATATCAACAAGCGTTTTAACACCATCTTCCTTGAAAAATTTATCTTTTTGTTGACAATAGTACAATAACGTGTCTAAATGATGGGTAGCAAATTTAACTTTCTTTCTTTTATTATCTTTACAGCCTTTGATAAACTGGTCATCTAATCCATAAGATTTCAAAATAAAAGCTTTTAAGTATTTTTCAACAGTCTGCTGCAGGTGGTATGCGCCTAATCTATGAAGACCAGAAAGAATCAATACACGAGTGGTTACGTAATCTTCGGCTGCCCGCCTTAACCACAGGTCACGAGATTTCCCAATTGATTTATCTAATTTCGCCATACTCAACATGTTTGGATCTATTGGAGGCGCACTGCTCAAATCATCATCCTCTTACTTCCCATCTACATTTCTAAGCATAAATCTACCGAATTTACGTTATCTTGTATGATCAGGATTGTATTTGTGCATCTGCATTGACAGCATATATTGTAAATGTTACACTGGTTCGCTGCAAGCATAAAAGCATTTAAAAATCTAATTGATAAACCTATAAATTAGTAACTACCATTTCAGGCAGCAGATAATGATATGCGTTTATAGTTTCCTATGCATGCATTAAAAGAGAAAGATATGATTTATTCAAGCAAATCTTCTAATGTTGTACAATCCTCATCAGTTAAGTATTGAAATGTTTGAGGTGGATTCTTAGAAATGATACCTTCATCTCGAAGTTTTTTGAGCGTAATTGGAGGAATAATTTCAAATGGGTATTTTTCCTTGTCGATAGCGCCCATTATCCCAATCTCATCTTGACTCAATGGTCGAACGATTTGAGCACAAGCAACAATTCCTTTATTTTTTTCATATATGAATACTGGGAGCCCTTCGTAAGCATCCTTAATATTCCAAGTATCATAAGACACTTCACCTTCGTCTAGTAGCTCATCTAACCACGTCCCTTCAACATCATCGTACAGGGGGTCATAAGACACTAAAACCCCACATCTTATAAGTTTCTGATTCCTTATTTTTCTAGTCATATGTTTCCTCCATCATCACACACATATCAACATACATGCATAATGACATATCACTTAACATGTATTATAACATATATAAACCCATCTATACGAACATATTCATAAACGTACACTTCAAGATTATCAAATTTTTGGAAGAAAATTCAGGCGCAAGATAGGGATATGTGTTTATATTTTTCCTATGCTTTAAAAAAAATTATTGACAAAAGCCAAAAC
>CABMIA010000002.1 GCA_902386085.1 uncultured archaeon | reverse complement strand
GTAACATACACATTGCCGGGCCCCACGATCTTATCCACTTTCGGGATTGTTTCAGTTCCGTAAGCCATGGCTGCTATGGCCTGCACTCCCCCGACCCGGAATACCCGGTCTGCGCCTGCGATATGCGCCGCGGCGAGCGTAAGATGGTTCACTGTCCCGTCCTGCTTCGGGGGGGTGCATACTATAACTTCCCCGACCCCTGCCACTTTTGCAGGTATCACGGTCATCAGGGCGGTGCTTGGATACGAAGCCCTGCCGCCAGGGACATAAGCGCCGACGGTTTCAAGAGGCGTGATGCGCTGGCCAAGCCTGATCCCCGGGGCAAACTCTTTCTGCCAGTCCTTTGAGACCTGCGCTTCATGAAAGGCGCGTATGTTCGAGGATGCCTTTTTAAGATGGGAGAGCAGGCTTTTATCGAGAGAAAAAACAGCGTCGTGAATTTCTTTGTGCGAAATTTCAATTTCTTCTATATTCGCTTTGTCAAACTGCTGCGTGAATCGCCGCAGCGCTGCATCGCCGTTTTTCTTTACATCTTCAATGATGGGATTCACGGATGCCATCACATTTTGAAGCTCATTACCGCGATTCAGCAACCTTAAAGTCTCTTCAGGCAAAAGTTTTGAAATAGGTTTGATTAGCATTGGCTTCTGATTTCAGGCTGGAATGAGATAAAGATTTTCTAAAGATTTTCCGAGACAGTTAATTAAGTGTTGGTTTGGCAAGCATTATAAGGCTATAAATCAATTTTTAAGATATGGCAGGAACGGTCACAATCGAAGATGTGTACCACGAGCTAAAGGTAATAGAAAGAAAAATGGTAACGCATGAAGATTTAGAGGCTTTAGTTGACTCGGTCGAAATTCTCAGTAATCCAAAAACGATGGAAGCGCTGCGTAGAAGCGACCTTGACATCAAAGAGGGGCGAGTTAAGGAAGTCTCATCAATTAAAGAGATGCTCGGCGAGTTGTGAATATGACCTGGGTGGTCAAAAGAACGGACACGTTTCTTGATCTCTTAGAGATATTCGAAAAAATAAAGAAGCACTTGCGGCGCTTGAAAAGAGCTTCTGCGGTTGCGCGAAGATCCCCTGCATGTGGGCGGCTGGCTTTCAGGTGAACTGCATGGAAAGAAATCGACGAGAATATCAAAAAAATATCGTCTAATATTTACACCGGATGAAATTGAGAAAGTAGTTTATCTTAACTGGATCGACCATAGGAAAACTGCTTATGACTAACTTTAGTCTGGTTTTAATAGAACCTCATGCGGCACCTGGCGGATAAGCAGAATTAACGGTTTCAAAAATTGGAATATTGTATCTCAGATAACTACCAACCCGAATCGAAACAGTTTCGATTTTTCCAGAATAATTATGTATTACCTTTACAATTACTACCCGATAATATGCTTGATGATGAGTACCAGTTGGATTATTTCAAAGAGAATGGTTTTGTACGCAAAAAGTGCCCGAAATGCGGCAACAACTTCTGGACACGCGATGAAGAAACTGAATTTTGCGGCGACCCCCCATGCGTCTCTTACTCATTCATAGGCTCTCCCGTATTCAAGAAAGAATACGATATCACCTCAATGCGTGAAGCGTATCTGTCTTTTTTCGAGAAGCACGGGCATACACGGGTGAAACGGTACCCTGTGATCGCACGCTGGCGTGATGATATCTACCTCACTATCGCTTCTATTGCAGATTTCCAGCCCTTCGTAACATCCGGGCTTGTTCCGCCGCCCGCAAACCCGCTCACGATTTCGCAGCCATGCATCCGCCTCGATGACCTCGACGCCGTGGGACGCAGCGGCAGGCATCTTACAACCTTCGAGATGATGGCGCACCACTGTTTCAATTCGCGCGGCAGCGAGATCTACTGGAAAGACAGGACGGTGGAATTATGCGATACATTGTTAGCCGGGCTTGGTCTTGACCTGAATGCAGTGACGTACAAAGAATCTCCATGGGCAGGAGGGGGCAACGCCGGCCCGAGCGTGGAAGTCCTTGTAGGAGGGCTTGAACTCGCAACGCTTGTCTTTATGGATCTGAAGCAGAAAAAAGGCGGCTCGATAGACATTAAAGGGGAAGCTTACGAGAAAATGGATAATTATATCGTTGATACCGGTTACGGTCTTGAGAGGTTTGTATGGGCGTCCAAGGGCTCGCCGACCATATACGATGCCGTGTTCCCGAAAATAGTCAATGAACTCATGGATCTTGCGGGCATCGAACACTCGATTGAGAATCCGGAGTATGCAAATATCTTCTCACAGAACGCAAGGTTCGCGGGCGTTATGGACATCAGCGGGCAGGCAAATCTCCTCCAGTTGCGAAAGAAGGTAGCGGACACCATAGGCACTACAGTTGAGAAACTCCAGGCCCTCATGGTGCCTGTGGAGAGCGTGTATGCCATCACCGACCATTCGCGGTGTCTTGCATTCATGCTGGGCGACGGCATAATCCCATCGAATGTGAAAGCAGGGTACCTGGCAAGGCTTGTACTGCGCCGGACGCTGCGCCTGATGAAAGACCTGGGGATAAGAGAGCCTCTTATTGAGATAATCGAGATGCAGATAAGGAACTTCCCCGAGTACCCGGAGTTTGGCGAACGGCTTGATACGATCCGGGAAATCGTGGCGCTTGAAGAGGAAAAGTACGCTGATACCATCGAACGGGGAACTAAACTTGTAAGAAAGACGGCTGCGCACTTCAGGGAGAAAAAAGAAAAAATACCTCTTGGCGAACTGATCCAGTTATACGATACCCACGGCATCCCGCCTGAGATAACACGCGAGGTGGCAAAAGAAATCGGCGTTGAGGTCGAGCTTCCCGATACCTTCTATTCGCTTGTGGCAAAAAAGCACAGCAGGGCAGAGGAGGAAGAAAAAGAAGCCCTGCCGCTTGAACTGCCGCTGACACGGAAACTGTATTATGAGTTCCCTGAAAAGATCGAGTTTTATGCAAAGGTGCTTGAGGTTATTGAGAATAAGATTATCCTTGACCAGACACTGTTTTACCCTGAAGGAGGTGGGCAGCCCGCCGACCACGGCACTCTTGTTGTCAATGATTTTGTCGCAAATGTGGTGGATGCCCAGATCATTAATGGCGTCATCGTCCACGAAACGGATTCTGATTATGGATTTGGCAAAGGCGATACTGTCAAAGGAAGGATCGATGCGGAGCGGCGGATGGCCCACGCGCGCCATCATACAGCCACGCATATCGTAAACGAATCTGCAAAAACGGTTCTTGGAAAACATATCTGGCAAACAGGCGCACAGAAATCCACGGACAGGGCGAGGCTTGACCTCACGCACTTTAAGCGGATCACGGGCGATGAATTCAAGGAAATCGAACTGCTTGCCAACAAAGAGGTCATGAAGAACCAGCCCGTGATCGTTAAATGGATGGACAGGATGGAGGCTGAAAAGCAGTACGGTTTTGTGCTATACCAGGGAGGCGTGCCGCCGGGGAGGGAGATCAGGATATTGAAAGTGGGAAATGATGTGGAAGCCTGCGGCGGAACACATGTTTCAAATACAGGGTTGATAGGCCCCATTAAGCTCATAAAGACTGAGAGGATTCAGGATGGCGTGGAGCGCATCGAGTTTTCAGCAGGAGAAGCCGCCGTGAAACGCTGGGAGGAAAGGGATGACCTGCTAAACAGTGCAGCCGATTCTCTCCGGGTTTCGCCGGAACAGCTTCCGGATACCGTGAACCGCTTTTTCGAGGAGTGGAAAGACCTGAAGAAAGAGGGCGAACGCCTGAAGGCTGAACTGGCCGAAGTGAGAGTTAAGGCGATGATGAGCGAGGCAGTGGGTATTAACGGTTTGAAAGTGATCTCGCGAAAGATACCTCATGCAGACGTTGAGGAACTCATAAAAGCTGCTACCGAGTTCAGCAAGAACGATGATGTAGTTGCGATACTTGCAAGTGATTCGGGCGGCGTTAAGATCGTGGTGGCGGCAGGCGCGGGCGCGCAGAAGAAAGGCGTGAATTCTGGGGCGATCGTGCGCGAGATGTCAAAGCTTGTGGGCGGAGGAGGAGGCGGGAAGCCTGGGATAGCGCAGGGCGGGGGGACGGATGCGGGGAGGATTGAGGAGGCGC
>CABMIA010000001.1 GCA_902386085.1 uncultured archaeon | reverse complement strand
TTGTCAAAAAGCCCGCCCCGGTCCATATAATCAAGGATATACGCAGGCGCAGCGATGTTATGTCCCACGCATATAACCACGGGTTTCCCGGAATCAAGAATACCCATCCCTATCTCTGCCATGGGCGTTTTTTCATCC
Source organism: uncultured archaeon (assembly GCA_902386085.1). Lineage (GTDB taxonomy): Archaea > Halobacteriota > Methanosarcinia > Methanosarcinales > Methanoperedenaceae > Methanoperedens. The sequence goes on along the minus strand of CABMIA010000001.1, from coordinate 7,655 downwards.
GATTTCGGAAGTCCCATGCAGGATATCTGGATAATATCAGCCACTTCCATTCCCAGGAGGTCGAGCATTCCTGCGTGCAGGGCCTTGGACTCAAAATCACGCGCCGAGCCTTCCTGCCCGGTATTGGTAGCGGCCATGAGCTGTGTGAGCTGTTCTTCCACGTAGTCTAGGACGGGAAGGAAATCGCCTATGGCCTGCGGCTGGATGCCCATTATCGTCTCGGTGAGCGGGGCTTTCAGGTTGCTCGGGCCAACATCAATGGGGTGATCCTCACCGTATTTTTTTATAAGATAATGCAGGAGATGGCGCCCGTGTGCCGTGTGACATGCAGCTCCCATTATACTTGTCATCAATGCCTCTCTTGCGGACTGCCCTTCAAGGTCTATCCCGCACGCCCCCTCCTTGTTCCCCGTGAGGTCGCATTTGCCGTAAGTGCAGTAATCGCACATATCGCTTGTTGGCGTGTATACCGGATTATACCTGTCAAGAATCCGGTAGTCCCAGTTCCGAAGGCTTATTATATCAGGCTTTGGCGTAGGTCCTTCAAAGACCTCTTCCTTTCCCTCCCCGATCCTGCCTATGTTTATCTGGACGTTCTCCAATCCTTCTATTACGAAACTTCCTTTTTTGATTATCATTTGCTATCTCCGATGGTTATTGTGGTTCACAGGACTTCCTACCCAGACTATTACTCATAATATTATACTTTATTGGTGCGATTTGAAAATCTTCTCTTACTCCAGAGAGGTTTTAACCCCTATTTACATCAATGTATTTAAAGTTTTTGTGAATTTGTCATTATCGTCCGTTATAGTTTAAATCTGCCCAAAGACTTAAATAAAACACACGCAAACATTTAATCGGGTAGTTTTATGAGAAAAGCGATTATCGTTGCGGATATGTTACATGATTTTGTAACAGGAAAACTGGGGAGCGTTCGAGCACGGAAAATCGTGCCTAACATCGCAAATTTATTGAAAAAAGCAAGACAACAGGGTATTCCAATCATTTACCTGCGCGATTCCCACACCCCTACAGACAGAGAGATGAAAATCTGGGGAGAACATGCCATGAAAGGTACGGAAGGTTCAGAGATAATACCTGAACTTAAACCTGAAAAAAACGACATTGTGATCGAAAAGAGATGGTATGGAGGTTTTGCAAATACCGATTTACCGGAGATCTTGAAAAAAATGGGAATAGATACCGTGATTTTTACGGGAGTGAGTACGGATATATGCATCCAGAATGATGTTGCTTTAGCTTATTTTTCGGGATACAAAACAATAGTGCCACCCGACTGCACAGCTTCGATAGATGAAGATGCCCATGAATATGCCCTTAAGTACATGAAGAATATCTATGGCACGGAGATTATAAGTTCAGATAAAGTGCTTTAGATTAAGACTTAATGATTGCTGGAATAGACGAGGCTGGAAAAGGGCCTGTACTTGGACCAATGTGCGTCGCAGGAGTACTTCTGGATGAGAACAAATTTGATGCTCTCACCCGCCTCGGCGTGAAAGACTCCAAGCAATTATCTCCTAAAAAGAGGGAGAGCCTTGCGGTTGATATCAAAAAGCTCGTAGATATGTATTTTATTCTTGAGGTAACGCCTGCCCAGATCGATGAGCTCAGGAAAATAATGACGATGAATGAAATAATGGTTGTATGCTATGTGAAAGTCCTTGAAGAACTGAAACCTGACCATGTTTTTGTGGATGCAGCAGATGTAAATGCAAAGCGTTTCGGCGAGAATATCAGGAAAAAATATACAGGCAGGATAGAAATCACATCCGAACATGATGCCGATGTAAAATACCCCATCGTTTCAGCGGCTTCCATACTCGCAAAAGTGCAGAGGGACGCTCTTGTGAAAGAAATCGGGAAAAAAACCGGTATTGAAATCGGAAGCGGATATCCGGGAGACCCAAAAACCATCAGGTTCCTTGAAAAATGGCTCAAGGAGCATGGCTCGCTTCCGGATTTCGCCAGGACATCGTGGGAAACATCAAAAAAAGCTCTCGAAAAATTCAGGAAAAATCAGAGAACGATCTCTGATTATTGATAGATTTATGCAGGTCTTGATACTGTTTACTCGGTTTTAGTTTCCTTGGGTTCTTCTTTTTTCTCTTTCGACATCTCAGCATCCATCTTATAATCGTCATATCCCATCCATGCGACGATTAATCCCACGAACAGGAGGAAAAGACCAATAGTGGCTTTCAATAAAGCAAGAAGCTCATTCCAGTAGCCAAGATATCCTGAGATCCCGGTATACCAGACGATACCGATAATCAATATAACTATACCTATCAACATCTTTAAAATATTACTCGCTGAAGACATTTTATCACCCCTCCCTAATTCTTTCATATTATATTAAGTTTTATTGTTGAAATCCTCATTTTTCATTGACAACAGGAAACCTTATTGCTTTCCCTTATAAATAATGCTGCAATGAATGGAACAAATCTACAAGTTACCATAAAAGGCGTATACCTGATCGAGAAAACAGGCGGACCGATACCGCTTGTGCTTCTTGAGGATGATATGAAACGCATAATGCCGATATACATCGGATTATCTGAGGCAATATCAATTAATGCCGCCATAAATCACGAAATCCCCCCAAGGCCGATGACCCATGACCTTTTTATATCGCTGCTTGAACGCACGAGTTCCAAGATAGACGATATCCTTATAGATGAACTGAATAACGGGGTCTATTATGCAAGGATGTCTGTTTCGATGGATGGAAGGCAGTTTGAACTTGACGCAAGACCAAGTGATTGTATAGCAATAGCACTTCTCTGCGGTGCGCCGATCCATGTCAGGGAAAGCGTGCTTTCCGAGGCGATCATTGATAAAGATGATATTGAAGGTATTCTCTCACTTGACAGCTTTCTTTCTTAAAATAATACTTTCACTGTGCTACCGTAAAGCAGATACCTGTCTGCAAATAACTGAATACCATGTTTTCTGAAGAGAAAGGCATCTATACCGTACGCGAGTTCACCCTTGCGATAAAGGGTGTTCTTACGGATGGTAAATTCAATGATGTCTGGATTAGAGGTGAAATCTCAAATTTCACAAATCACAGTTCAGGCCACCGTTATTTTACGCTGAAAGATAAAAGCAGCTCGCTGCAGTGCGTTATGTTCAAATGGCACGGCTCAAGACTCAGGTTCGAACTCGAACATGGGATGAAAGTCCTTGTTCTCGGAGACGTGGACGTTTACGAACCAAAAGGCCAGTACCAGTTAAATGTAAGGGCGATCAGGCCTGATGGCGTCGGGGAACTCTATAAGGCGTATGAGCAGTTAAAAAAGAAACTGGAAAGTGAAGGCTTATTCTCACCTGATCATAAAAAGCCGCTACCGAGATATCCGAAAAAAATCGGGGTGGCGACTTCACTCACAGGCGCAGTTCTCCACGATATATTGACTGTTTTAAAACGGCGGTATCCTGTGGATGTATTGTTCATTCCCACGATAGTTCAGGGTGAATACGCAGCTAAAAGCATCGTTCATTCTCTTGATGTGCTGAACAGGACAGATGTCGACCTGATCATTATGGGAAGGGGCGGTGGATCTATAGAAGATCTCTGGGCATTTAATGAAGAGATCGTGGCCCGGTCTATTTTCAGATCAAGGATCCCTGTAATATCCGCTGTAGGTCACGAAACCGATTTCACGATAGCCGATTTTGTGGCAGATGCACGCGCACCCACACCATCTGCGGCAGCGGAGGTTGCGGTTCCTGACAGGCAGGAATTGCACAGTTGTATCAACAGGATAGGTGACAGATTAAATGATAAGCAGCGTCAAATCATCAAAGATCAGGTTTCTTATATTTCAGAATTGGAAAAAGGCGTTGATCCCCATCATTTCCTTGAACAGCTAGCTGATTACATGCAACATATTGATGCTATGGCGCAGCGCCAGGCTTTAAGTGCCAGGAGATTGGTGGAAGGTAAAATGTCATTATTCAGTACACATGCAGGGAAACTTGATGCAGTCAGCCCGCTTGGGACTCTCTCAAGAGGCTACAGCATAACAATGAAGCTCCCTGGTAAAACACTTGTCCGGAGTATAGGGGATGTAGAAAAAATGGACGAGCTTTCAGTTATCGTGAAGGATGGAAAGATCAAGTGCAATGTAAATGATAAAGAGGTATGCAAATGGAAATGAGTTTTGAGGAGAAACTTCTGGAACTTGAAAATATCGTACAGAAACTTGAGAACGGAAAACTTTCCCTAGATGAAAGTCTTTTGACTTTCGAGAAAGGGATAAGCCTGGTCAAAGAATGCAATAATATATTGGAATGTGCACGGCTGAGAGTTGAGAAGCTGATAGAGGAGAACAATGAATTGGGCTCAGAGCCATTTGATTTGCAGGATGAGGGTGTGCAAGGAAAATAAAATTCCTGACATTTATTAATTTTACTGCAGTTTAAAATTTCAGTTATTTTAGCAAAACTATAAATAAGCTATAAAACATATAATTGCCGGACTGAAGTAAATGATAAGAAAGGGTCGAGTTTCTACTGGCATATATGGTCTTGATGATCTGATGGATGGAGGTTTTCGAGAGAATACCATCAATATCGTCAGGGGAGGTACGGGTGTTGGAAAGACAACTTTTGCGCTGCAGTATTCTTTATACGGCCTCAATCGGGGTGAGAAAGTAATTTATGTTTCTTTTGAGATGTCCCAGGAGCAGATTTTACGCGATTGCAGAGATATCGGTTGGAAAGAAATTGAGGATCATATCACCGAGGGAAACCTGAAAGTGATTCATCTTTTCGGAGAAGACCTGACATTCCCGTCTCTTGACCTTCAGGAGATAGTTAAAAAATCAATACCAACCCAGAATCCGAGGATCGTGGTGGATCCGCTCACCTACCCCACATTCTATTCCGAGAAGGAGAAACGAAAATCCCTCAGCACGATATTCCAGGAACTGCGCAGGCTTGGGACTGCAGTGATAGTGCTTGAAGAACCTGCCGACGGCAACCAGATACAAGAGAGTTCTGCGATGCCCCTGTATCTTGCAGACACCGTGATCTATCTCCAGAATCTTGGCTTCGGGGAAATGTACGACCGGACGCTTCGAATCACAAAACACCGGGGTTCGAAGCATGGCGAGGGTCTTTTTCCATATTCTATCGAAACCGGGTTTGGAATAGTGTTGCGGCCATCGGAAAAGCAGATAGAGAGGGTGAAACCAAAAACTAAATTCGATGACAAGTTTAAAGAAGCGATCGAAAAAGCTAAATCCATGGGAACGCTCGGAGAATTGTTGGCAGCAAGGTTTGAGGCTTTGAGGAAGAACTGGACAAGCGACGAGGACCCATCGCAAATACTTGCGCTTGTTTTAGATGAAGAGAAAAGAAGATATGGTAAAAGGAGTTGAGGAGACCCTGGACCAGTTGTATGAAATCGAAGGGGTCGAAGCCTGCATACTCTACAGAATAGATGGGGTACCCATAACCCTGCGAACCCCGGGATACAGGGAACACCTTCTGGAAACCATGTTCTGGCTTGAAAAACAGATAAAGCATGTGCTTGGTGAGATGAACAGGGAAGGGTTGAAAGAGACGATTTTTTATTTCAGGAATAACAGGATCCTTATCGCTCCCACCTCAAAATCTACTGTGCTGGTAACGATCACGGAACCGGAAGCTAATCAGCAGCTCACATCGCTTGAGACCATGAGGGCGAGTAAGATTATTGGGGGATTTGTTGCATAAGGATACATTTTTGATCAAGCCGGGCACGTTCATAAGAATAGATGATTATTATAATTATTGTTAATAGAAAATTATATATATCCATTGAAACATGTAATTAAATATTCAGCGGTAATCGGGATAGGAAAACCGGTGAAATATTCATGAAAAGGGTTCGATGAGAGTGACTGTGTACTTGAAAATTTGAAAACATGGAAAAAAATGATATCGTAATCATAGGCGGTGGATTTGCTGGTGCGTCCCTTGCTCATAAATTATCGAGATTAGACAGCAGTCTGGAAATTACGCTGATAGAACGAAATAAACTGGGTGGGAAACCGGTATCTGCTTTTACATTTACGGACATCGTTGATAATCTGGGGATTAGAAATTCGGTCAAGCAGTACTATAATCAGATTGAAATTACTTCGACACTTGGAGCAAAGGAAATTTATGCTTATGACAGAGATGTTTTCTCTTTGATCGATTATAAGAAGGCGTGTGAAGAACTGGTTGGCAAAAGCGGTTGCCAGGTAATATTTGATGAAGTTAAATCCATAAAAGCAGGGAAAGTCTCCCTGGGCAATGAGGTAATCGATGCAAAAATCATTGTTGATGCATCCGGGAGGGGCTACAAGTTCAGAAAAGAGTTAAAACTGGATGTACCTAAGATAGAAAATCATCTTTATTTTAAAAAGCTCACTCATTGCAACATCCCGAATCCAAAATCACTGCATCTTATTTTTGGAGATATCGGTACTGGCGGCGGGTGGTTCTATCCGATCAATGAAAATGAGTGCGAAGCAGGCGTGGCCGAACGGATTACAAAGTTGGCTGGAAATGAAAAAAAGGATATTTCCAATAGAGAGAAAATAAATTTGGAACAGCTTTTAAATTATCCGGCTTACAGTGAGATGCTGGAAGGCTCAAAATCTGAATCGGAAGCTATGGTGTATTATCCATACGAACCGGTAAAGCACGTGGTAAAAGGTAATGTCATGTTCCTTGGAGATACTGCAGGCATGGTTCATCCTATATTCGGGATGGGAATTCATTACATAGACAGGATAGGCACATTATGCGCCGAATATTGTGCGAAAGCGTCCCATGGAAATATTGCGCTGTTAAGGGAATATCAAAATGCATGGGACAGCATGTTGAAGAGCGACATGAATACATGGATATGGGGAATGACTTATTTTGATTTGAACATAAAACAAATAAATAAGATTATCGAAATACGCAGTAACTCAGATATAGATAAGATGAACATGCTATCGGCATTGCGTGGGCATACAGGCAAGAACTACGAGGGTGATGTTTTGGAAGTGCCATTGGGATTATTCTTATCTCTTATTAAGAATGTTTTAAAATATAAATTAAAATATAAACTAAAATACAGGTGCTAATCATGAAATCTTTTATTGCATTCAGCAATAAGAAAGATCCGGCAACTGCCGCCCGTGATATAATCGAGCAGGCTCGTGAGCGCATGGATTTCAAGCCCGACCTTGCCCTGTTCTATGCCACGCTCAAGTATAACGGCAAGTACCAGGCGATGCTGGATATTTTCCATGAAGAGTTTGGCGATATACCGCAAATCGGCGCATCAGTCGATGGCTTGATTTATCCGGATGACATGCGCACCGACGGTGCGGCGCTGGTACTGTGCATGGATAAAGATGCCAGGATACGCGTTGACGGAATCAAAGAAAAAGGCGTATTAGAATCTGCGGAAAAACTTGCAAAGAGAATAAAATGTGAAAATGGCGCGATCGTGCTTCATTTTCCACTGGTGCACAAGCCTGATGTATTCAAATGCACAAAAACAATTGCAAGGGTAATCTATTACAGAAAGATGTGCAAACTGGAAAACAAGGAAAAAAAGAAAGAATATGCCGGGAAGTTCGCAGACTACTGCG